>JBGAMJ010000227.1:0-6669 GCA_044223035.1 Piscinibacter sp. | reverse complement strand
TCCTCGCGCAGCGCCTTGCAGGCCTGGGCGCCGGAGTAGTCGAACTCGCAGGCCTGGCCGATGACGATCGGGCCGGCGCCGATGATCAGGATGCTCTTCAGATCGTGACGCTTGGGCATGTCAGCGGCCCTCCATCGAGGCGACGAAGCGGTCGAACAGGTAGCCGATGTCGTGCGGCCCCGGGCTGGCTTCGGGATGGCCCTGGAAGCAGAACGCCGGCCGGTCGGTTCGCGCCAGGCCTTGCAGCGTGCCGTCGAACAGCGACACGTGCGTCGGGCGCAGGTGGGCGGGCAGCGTCGCCGGATCGACGGCGAAGCCGTGGTTCTGGCTGGTGATGCTGACGCGCCCGCTGTCCAGGTCCTTGACCGGGTGGTTGGCGCCGTGGTGGCCGAATTTCATCTTGAAAGTGCGCGCGCCCGAGGCGAGCGCAAGGATCTGGTGGCCCAGGCAGATGCCGAAGGTCGGGATGCCGCTGTCGACCAGCTCGCGCGTGGCGGCGATCGCGTAGTCGCAGGGTTCCGGGTCGCCGGGGCCGTTGGACAGGAAGATGCCGTCGGGCTTCAGTGCCAGCGCGGCGGCGGCGCCGGTGCGGGCCGGCACCACGGTGACGCGGCAGCCGCGGCTCGCCAGCATGCGCAGGATGTTGCGCTTGATGCCGAAGTCGAACGCGACGACGTGCCAGCGCGGCGCCGCGAGCGCGCCGTAGCCGTCGCCGAGCACCCACTCGGTTTCACTCCACTCGTAGGCGGACGCGCTGCTGACCACCTGTGCCAGGTCGAGCCCGGCCATGCTGGGCGCGCGGCGCGCCTGCTCGACCGCATGGTCGACGTCGCGCGGCGTGATCGCCTGGCCGGCCGGCACGCTCAGGATGCAGCCGTTCTGCGCACCGCCGGTGCGCAGCACGCGCGTCAGGCGGCGGGTGTCGATGTCGGCGATCGCCACCGTGCCCTCGCGCTGCAGGTAGTCGGCGAGCGAACGCTGGCTGCGGAAGTTCGATGCGAGGATCGGCAGGTCCTTGATGACGAGGCCGGCGGCCTGCACCTTGTTCGATTCGACATCCTCGTCGTTGGTCCCGTAGTTGCCGATGTGCGGATACGTCAATGTGACGATCTGCCGGCAGTAGCTCGGGTCGGTCAGGATTTCCTGGTAGCCGGTGAGCGAGGTGTTGAACACCACCTCGCCCACGGTCTCGCCCGGGGCGCCGATCGACAGGCCGTGGAACAGGGTACCGTCTGCAAGTGCGAGGAGAGCGGGGGGCAGAGCGGGCTGCAAAGGGAAGACTCCGTTGAGGTGCCCCATGCCACGACTCGACGGACGCGCCGTCGCGCGTCGTACCGCGCGGGGCGGCCCGTGGAGCGGGGCTCCAGGTTCGGGCTCGACTCCGACGGTTTCGGTGGCGACGCGTTCGGTTGCGACCTGCGGTTGCGACGGATCGAAACCGGTGGAAGTGCGGCTGCCGGCGCGCCGAGGGCGACGGCTTCCGCAAGAGTCTGGGCCGGGGCGGGCTTGGGGTCGGCTTGAGGCCAACCCTGGGCTGGTTTTTTGGCGGGCAAACCCCCAGATTGTAGCCGACGGCCCGGGCTCGCCGCCCGAGGCCCGGCCTCTACCCGGCCGGCGCCCGCACGCGGAACTAGAATGCCCGCTGCGGGTTCAAAGACCCATTCCAATCAGCTCCCTGGAGGTTCCATGAACGAAAGCCTGCAACCCGTGTACGTTGGCGCCGCTGGCTCCGGCGTCGCCATCGAGCAACGCAACCGCGTCTTGCGGAACACTTACTGGCTGCTCGCACTGTCGATGATCCCGACCGTGCTCGGCGCCTGGATCGGCGTGCAGACCGGCATCGTCGCCTCGCTCGGCATGGGCATGAGCGCGATCGTGTTCCTGGGCGGCGCGTTCGGCTTCATGTTCGCGATCGAAAAGACGAAGGACTCCTCGGCCGGCGTCGCCGTGCTGCTCGGCTTCACGTTCTTCATGGGCCTGATGCTGTCGCGGCTGCTGGCGGCCATCCTCGGCTTCAGCAACGGCGCGGCCGCTGATCATGCTCGCCTTCGGCGGCACCGCGGCGGTATTCGGCGCGATGGCCAGCCTCGCGACCTTCGTCAAGCGCGACCTGTCGAACATGGGCAAGTTCCTGTTCGTCGGTGCGGTGCTGCTGTTGGTCGCTGCGCTTCAGAACATGTTCGTGCAGTCGAGCGCCCTGATGCTGACGCTGTCGGTGATCGCGATCGGCCTGTTCTCGGCGTTCATGCTGTTCGACATCAAGCGCGTGATCGACGGCGGCGAAACCAACTACATCAGCGCCACGCTCGCGATCTACCTCGACCTGTACAACGTGTTCCAGAGCCTGCTGAGCCTCCTCGGCCTGGTCGGCGGCGAGCGCGACTGACCGAAGTTCTCGGCGGCCTTCGCGGCCTGATCGTCGAAACGGGGTCCTCGGAGCCCGTTTTTCATGGCCGCGGCGCACGGCGCAGACACGCTGTCAGGCGTCGACCTGGTCGAACACCGCGATCGACTCGACGTGCGCGGTGTGCGGGAACATGTTGACGGCCCCCGCCGCACTGCAACGGTAGCCGGCCTGGTGCACCAGCAGGCCGGCGTCGCGCGCCAGCGTGGCCGGGTTGCAGCTCACGTAGACGATGCGCCGCGGCGGCGCCCAGCCGGCGGCCGGAGCGGCGTGCAGTTCGGCCAGTGCCTTGGCGAGCGCGAACGCGCCCTCGCGCGGCGGATCGACGAGCCAGCGGTCGGCGCGGCCGTCGGCCACGAGCTGCTCCGGCGTCATCTCGAACAGGTTGCGCGCGGCGAAGCGGGTGCGCGGCTCCAGCCCGTTGCGCCGCGCGTTCTCGCGCGCCCGCTCGACCAGCACCTCGCTGCCCTCGATGCCCAGCACCTCGGCGCCGCGGGTCGCGATCGGCAGCGTGAAGTTGCCGAGGCCGCAGAACCAGTCGATCACCCGCTCGCCCGGCTGCGCCGCCAGCAGGCGCAGCGCGCGGCCGACCAGCACCTCGTTGATGCGGTGGTTGACCTGCGTGAAGTCGGTCGGCCGGAACGGCATCACGACGTCGAATTCGGGCAGCGCGTAATCCAGCGGAACGTCCGACGGGTCCAGCAACTGAACCGTGTCCGGGCCTTTCGGCTGCAGCCACCACTGCACGCCGTGGCGCGCGGCGAAGGCCCGCAGCCGCTCGCGGTCGGTATCGGTCAGCGGCTCCAGGTGGCGCAGCACCAGCGCGATCACGTGGCGCCCCACCGCGACCTCGATCTGCGGCAGCCGGTCGCGCTGGTCCATGCCGCCGATCAGTTCGGCCAGCGGCGCCAGCAGCGCGCTGACCGACGGCGGCAGCACCTCGCAACTGTCCATGTCGGCGACATAGCTGGACTTGCGCTCGTGGAAGCCGACCAGCACCCGGCCCTTGCGCGCGACGTGGCGCACCGACAGCCGCGCGCGGTAGCGGTAGCCCCAGGACGGCCCCTCGATCGGCCGCAGCACGTTCTCCGGCCGCACCTTGGCGAGGTGCCAGAGCCCGTCCTCGAGTGCGCGCTGCTTGGCCGCGAGCTGCGCCCGCGGGTCGAGGTGCTGCATCTTGCAGCCGCCGCAGACGCCGAAGTGCCGGCAGCGCGGCAGCACGCGCTGGGCGCTCTCGCGCCGCAGCGCCGTCATCGTGCCCTGCTCCCACTGGTTCTTGCGCCGGTGGATCTGCACCCGCACCTGCTCGCCGGGCACGGCACCTTCGACGAAGACCACCTTGCCCTGCGCATCGTGCGCGATCCCCTGCCCTTCGAGATCGAGCGACTCGATCTTCAACCACTCATTGCTGTCGGCCATGTCGGCATTATCCCGGGCGCACCGGGGCGGCCGGAGCGCCTGGGACGGTCAGAAGATCGAGTCGCGGTCGATGCCGTTGCGGATCATGCGGCGCTTGAGCTTGAGCAGCGCCTCCTGCTGGATCTGCCGGATGCGCTCGCGCGTCAACCCGAGGCGCTCGGCCAGCACCTCGAGCGTCTCCGGTTCGCGGTCGCCCAGGCCATAGCGGCCGGCCACCACCTCGCGCTCGCGGTCGTTCAGCTCGTCGAGCCCGGAGTTCAGGAGCTGCTCGACCTCGTTGCTGAGCGTCAGGCTCATCGGGTCGGAGGCGCCGTCGTCGGCGACGCCGTCCAGCATCGATTCCGCGTTGTTGTCGCTCGGATTGCGGTCCATCGGGGCATCGAGCGAAGTCGGCAGCTCGGCATAGCGCAGCAGGTCGGTCACCTCCTGCACCGGGCGTCCGACGGCCGCCGCCACCTCGTCGACGCGCACCGCGCGCTCGGGGCCGCCGGTGTGGGCGTACTCGGCCTCGAGCTGGCGCCGCGCCTTCAGCACCTGGTTGAGCTCGCGCACCACGTGCACCGGCAGCCTGACGAGGCGGGCCTGGTGCATGATCGCCCGCTCGATGTTCTGGCGGATCCACCACGACGCGTAGGTCGAGAAGCGGAAGCCCCGCTCCGGCTCGAACTTGCCGATCGAGTGCATCAGGCCGAGGTTGCCCTCCTCGATCAGGTCGGTCATCGGCAGGCCGCGGCCGAGATAGTTCTTGGCGATGCTGACCACCAGCCGCAGGTTGTGTTCGATCATCGCCTGGCGCGCGGCGAAGTCGCCGGTGCGGGCGCGGGTGGCGGTGTCGAATTCCTGTTCGGGCGTCAGCAGCGGCGCGCGGCGGATCTCACGCAGGTAGGTCTGCAGCGTGTTGCCGACCTCACCCTCGCCGGCGGCGAGCTCGATGCCCGCCGGCGTGGCGTTGCCAGGAGAGTCCTCCGCGTCGGCCGGTTCGGCCAGGGCCAGATCGACAACCGCCGCCGGCGCCTCGATCACCTCCGCGGGATCGACAGCCGGGCCGGGCCCGCCGGGCGCATTCCCGTTCGTGGGGCTGCGCCGCTTCATGTCGGAACCCGCTGATCCGGCGCCCGCGTCAGCGCGGCGGCAGCAGCTTGGCCGGATCGACCGGCTTGCCCTGCTTGCGGATCTCGAAGTGAAGTTGCACGCGGTCGGCGTCGCTGTCGCCCATCTCGGCGATCTTCTGCCGCGCCGCACGACCTGGTCTTCCTTCACCAGCAGCGTGCGGTTGTGCGCGTAGGCGGTGATGTAGGTGTTGTTGTGCTTCAGGATCACGAGATTGCCGTAGCCGCGCAGCCCCGAGCCCGCATAGACCACCCGCCCATCCGCCGCCGCGTAGACCCCGTCGCCGGGCTTGCCGGTGATCGCCAGGCCCTTGCTGCGGTTGTCGTCGAACTCGTCGCCACCGGGCCGCTGGCCGGCCAGGTCCAGTTCACGTCGTCGTCCGCATCGCGCGGGGCGGTGGGCGGCGGCGGCGCCGAAGCGGCCGGGGGCGGCGTCACCGCCACGCCGGACGCGCTGTTGGCCGGTGGCACGGGCACGCCCGCGGCCGGTGCCGAAGCGCCGCCGGCCGCGCGCGGATCCAGCGGACGCGTCTCGACCTTGGCCTGGGTGACCGGGCGCGCACCTGCGCTGGCCGGGTCGGCTCCCGGAGGAATCACCCGGAGCACCTGACCGACCTCGATGAGGTTGGGATTCTCGAGATTGTTCCATTTCACCAGGTCCCGCCAGTTCTGGCCGTTCTCGAGGCCGATGCGGATCATGGTGTCACCGGGCTTGACGGTGTAGTAGCCGGGCTTGCCCGCGTTCTCGGCGCCGGGCAGCAGTTTCGGTGCCTCGGCGACGCCCGCGTCGGGCGGCGTGCCCACCGACGGTGCACTGCGCGGCGGCGGCGGCCGGTCTTCGACCGGGGCCTTGTTCTTCGTGTTGGCGCAGCCGGCCAGCGCCAACGCCGCCACGGCCACGATCGCGCCTCGTCTCCACGCTTGCGAGCGCTCGATCATCGTCAACATGCGACGTGTCATTCCTATCTTTCGAGTCCAGATTTAAGGGGGACGAACTGGACCGCCTCGTGCAGGCTGCGCTCGTAGCCCTGCTCCGTCCGGTCGACGACCACCAGCACCTGCCGGGCGTGGCCGTCCTGCACCGGCGCGACCAGGCGGCCGCCGACGACGAGCTGGTCCAGCCAGGCCTGCGGCACCGCCGCGCCGCCGGCGGCCGCGATGATGCCGTCGTAGGGCGCGAGGGGCGCGTGGCCCAGCATGCCGTCACCATACACGAGGCGGATGTGGCCCAGATGAAGCGGCGCCAGCAGGCTGCGCGCCTTGTCGTGCAGCGCGCGCACGCGCTCCACCGACACCACGCTGCGCGACAGCTGCGCCAGCACCGCGGCCTGGTAGCCGCAGCCGGTGCCGATCTCCAGCACCCGGCCGGCGCGGCCGCCGGCGCGGATGGCGGCGGCGCCCATCATCAGTTCGATCATCCGCGCGACCACCGCCGGCTTCGAGATCGTCTGCCCGTGCCCGATCGGCAGGCTGGTGTCCTCGTAGGCCTGCGTCACCAGCGCCCCATCGACGAAACGATGGCGCGGCACCGATGCCATCGCGGCATGGACACCCTCGTGGCGCAGCCCGTCGGCGCGCAGCCGGTCGGCCATGCGGCGCCGCACGCCGGCGGAGTCGAGGCCGACACCGGTCGGCGCGGCGGCGCGCGCCGATTCGCGCGCCGCGTGCTCCAGCGGCGCCTGCGGGCGCAGCAACTCACGCGCCGCATGCGCCACCGGCAGGCGCGCGGCGCCGATC
>JBGAMJ010000226.1:0-6285 GCA_044223035.1 Piscinibacter sp. | reverse complement strand
GCACTTCCAGAACTTCATCCTGTTCACGAACTACCAGTTCTACATCGACGAGTTCGTGCGCCTGGGCCATGAGGCGATGGCCGACCCGGCGAGCGAATATTCCGCGTTCGTGGAGCCCGGCAACGTGGTCACCCGGCGCGCGGGCAGCACGCCGCTGCCCGGCGACGAGCTCGGCGCGCCGCCGCCGCGCCTGCCGCAGATGCCGGCCTACCACCTGCTGCGCAACGACCGCGCCGGCATCACGATGGTCAACATCGGCGTCGGCCCGGCGAACGCGAAGACGATCACCGACCACATCGCCGTGCTGCGCCCGCACGCCTGGATCATGCTCGGCCACTGCGCCGGCCTGCGCACCACGCAGCAGCTCTGCGACTACGTGCTGGCGCACGGCTACGTGCGCGAGGACCACGTGATGGACGAGGACCTGCCGCTGTGGGTGCCGATCCCGCCGCTGGCCGAGGTGCAGGTCGCGCTCGAAGGCGCGGTGGCCGAGATCACGCAGCTCAACGGCTACGAGCTGAAGCGGGTGATGCGCACCGGCACGGTGGCCTCCACCGACAACCGCAACTGGGAACTGCTGCCCTCGCACCATGCGGCGAGCACGCCGGAGCGGCGCTTCAGCCAGAGCCGGGCGATCGCGCTCGACATGGAGAGCGCGACCATCGCTGCCAACGGATTCCGCTTCCGGGTGCCCTACGGCACGCTGCTGTGCGTGTCCGACAAGCCGCTGCACGGCGAGATCAAGCTGCCGGGCATGGCGAACCAGTTCTACCGCGAGCGCGTCGACCAGCACCTGCGCATCGGCATCCGCGCGATCGAGCTGCTGCGCAGCGCCGGCATCGACCAGCTCCACAGCCGCAAGCTGCGCAGCTTCGCCGAGGTGGCGTTCCAGTAGGAGGCCGACGCAAACACCACCCCGCAGGCGCCACGGCGCCCGCGGGGCGGCCCGTCAGAGCCGCTCGAACACCGCGGCGATACCCTGGCCGCCGCCGATGCACATCGTCACCAGCGCGTAGCGGCCGCCGGTGCGGTGCAGCTCGTACACCGCCTTGGTGGCGAGGAACGCGCCGGAGCAGCCGATCGGGTGGCCGAGCGCGATCGCGCCGCCGTTCGGGTTGACCTTCTTCAGGTCGAACTCCAGCCCGCGCGCCACCGCGATCGCCTGCGCCGCGAAGGCCTCGTTGCTCTCGATCACGTCCATCTGGTCCAGCGTCAGGCCGGCCTTCTTCAGCGCCAGCCTGGTCGCCGGGATCGGGCCCTCGCCCATGATCTCGTTCGGCACGCCGGCCACCGCGTAGCCGGCCAGCCGCGCCATCGGCTTGTGGCCGGCGGCCGCCGCCACCGCCGCATCGGCCAGCACGAAGAAGGCCGCGCCGTCGTTGATGCCGGAGGCGTTGCCGGCCGTCACCGAGCCGTCCTTCTTGAACGCCGGCTTCATCTTGGCCAGCGTTTCCATCGTGGTCGACGGCTTCACGTGCTCGTCGGTGTCGAACACGACCTCGCCCTTGCGCGTCTGCTTGACGATCGGGACGATCTGCGACTTGAAACGCCCTTCGGCGATGGCCGCCGCCGCCTTGCGGTGCGACTCGACCGCCAGCGCATCCTGCTCCTCGCGGGTGATGCCCCACTTGGTGACCAGGTTCTCCGCCGTGATGCCCATGTGGCCGACGCCGAACGGGTCGGTCAGCGTGGCGACCATCGTGTCGATCAGCTTGGTGTCGCCCATGCGCGCGCCCGAGCGCATCGCCGTCGACAGGTAGCCGCCGCGGCTCATCACCTCGACGCCGCCGCCGATGCCGTAGTCGCAATCGCCGAGCAGGATGTTCTGCGCCGTCGTCACGATGCCCTGCAGGCCCGACGAACACAGCCGGTTGACGGCCATCGCCACCGAGTCCATCGGCAGCCCGGCCTGGATCGACGCGACGCGCGCCACATAGGCGAAGCGGCTCTCGGTCGGGATCGTGTTGCCCACGGTCACGTAGTTGATCGCCTTCGGGTCGACGCCCGAACGCTCGACCGCCGCCTTCATCACGGTGCCCGCCAGCTCGGCCGGCTCGATGTCGGCCAGGGAACCGTTGAAGGTTCCGATCGCCGAACGGGCTGCGCCCAGCACCACCACGTCACGCTTGCTCATGCACTGTCTCCTTGCGGGTTGAATGACCGGTTGCAGTGGACGCCGCGGGGCTGGCATCCACCTTACGACCGTGCGATTCTGCGCGACCCGCGGCCGTTGCCCGCCTAATGGGGCTGTTCAGGGCGCCGGCGCGCCCGCCGTCCGGCTCGGCATCAGGCTCGGCATCAGCCCGGACAGCTTCAGGTGCTGCAGCAGCATGATCGTCTTGGCGTCGCGGATGCGGCCGTCGGCGACCATCGCCAGCGCCTCGTCCAGCGACGGCTCCAGCACCTCGATGTCTTCGCCCTCGTGGGATTCGCCGCCGCCGCCGGAGACCTTGTCGGCCGGCTCGTATTCGCCGACGAAGAAGTGCAGCCGCTCGGTCACCGAGCCCGGGCTCATGTAGACCTCGAACACCGGCTGCACGTGGTGGACCCGGTAGCCGGTTTCCTCCTCGGTCTCGCGGCGGATGCAGGTGGCCGGGTCGTCGCGGTCGAGCAGGCCGGCGCAGGCCTCGATCAGCACGCCGTCGGGCGTGCCGTTGACGTAGGCGGGCAGGCGGAACTGGCGCGTCAGCACCACGGTGCCGCGCTCGGGGCTGTAGAGCAGGATCGTCGCGCCGTCGCCGCGGTCGTAGGTCTCGCGGCTCTGGCGCTGCCAGCTCCCGTCGCGGCGGCGGTATTCGAAGGTGGTCTTCTTCAGCACCGCCCAGTCGTCGGACAGGGTGGTCACGTCGGTGATGCGGATTCGGTCGGACATGCTCGGGCTCGGGTTGGCGGTGGACGCACCGATGATATCGTGCAATCTCGTGCATCGTTCGTGCACAATTCGTGCAGATTTTGCCCTCGTTTCGTGCACACTCGTGAACATGCTGACCCGCCAACGCCACCAGCTCATCCTCGACCAGCTCGCACGCGACGGCGAGATCGTCGCCAAGGCGCTGGCCGAGGCCTGGGCCATCTCCGAAGACACGGTGCGCCGCGACCTGCGCACGCTCGCCGCCCGCGGCCTGCTGCAGCGGGTGCACGGCGGCGCGTTGCCGGCGTCGCCGGCGGTGGCCGATTTCGCCGCCCGGCGCGCGCTGCAGCCCGCCGGCAAGCAGGCGATCGGCCGCGCCGCCGCGGCGCTGGTGCAGCCGGGGCAGCTCGTGTTCATCGACGGCGGCACCACCTGCCAGCAGCTCGCCCGCCAGATTCCGCGCACGCTGCGCGCCACCGTCGTCACGCACAGCCCGACGATCGCGGTGGAACTGGTCGAGCATCCGGGCGTCGAGGTGGTGCTGATCGGCGGGCGGCTGTTCAAGCATTCGGTGGTCGCGGTCGGCGCCGCCGCGCTGGAGGCGATCCAGCGCCTGCGCGCCGACGCGTATTTCATGGGCGTGACCGGCGTGCACCCGTTGGCCGGCCTGAGCACCGGCGACCTGGAAGAGGCGCACATCAAGCGCGCGCTGATGGCGCAGTCGGCCGACACCTGGGTGCTGGCGTCCGCCGAGAAGCTGCACGCCGCGTCGCCCTGCGTGATCGCACCCTGCGCCGAAGCCACCGGCCTGATCGTCGAGGCCGACACGCCGGCGGCGCAGACGGAGGCGTTCGAGGCGCTCGGGCTGGCGATCCGGCGGGCGTGAACCGGCCCACCCCCGAGGCGGCTTCGCCGCCTCCCCCTCGAGGGGGCGCCGCCAGCGGCCCGGCGGAGCCGGTTCCGCGGCGTCCGCTGGATCGCGGGGGTCGCCCGGTGACTTCCGCTGGCACCCGACGGCACCTGCGGCGGTGTGTCAACCATCGTGGCTGGATCGGGCCGGTGTGGCAGGCCGGTCGCGCACCGCCGGGGTTCCGATTCGTTTCAGCGCCGCCACGAATGCTTTACATGACGTGACGACAGGGACATTGCCGGTTCACCGCGGGCCGCGACAGTCCGCCGGATGCACCGACCTCTCTCGGGGCTGACCCGCGCCCATGCCGATTGCGGCGCCGGTCGTCCCGCACCCACCTTCCGCGAACAGCGGCCCGACGATCACCCCACGCCTGCCGGCAACGCCGGGTGGACCGGCGGGACAGCCGCTCGTTCGTCCGGTTCACGGTCGAGCCTGGCCGGCTCGCTGGCCGCGGCGATGGGCACGCTCGCCATCGGCCTGCTGGCCGGCTGCAGCGCCCTCGTCGCGCCGGCCGGCGATCCCGACAACCCCGCGGTGCCGCCGGCCTGGGCCGGCGCCGCGGATCAGCCCGGGCCTGGCGCCACCGCCGCCGACACACTCGCCGCGTGGTGGCGGCGATTCGACGATCCGACATTGAGCGCGCTGGTCACCGACGCGCTGCGTGCCAACAACGACCTGCGCAGTGCCGCGGCCGCGCTGCGCCAGGCACGTGCGCTGCGCGAGGTGCAGGCCGCGGCGCTTCCCTCGCTGCCCAGCGCCGCGGCATCGGCGCAGCGCAACCGCGCGAACGGCGCCAGCGCCAACCGATTCCAGGCCGAACTCGACGCGAGCTGGGTGCCCGACGTGGCCGGCGGCACGCGCGCCGCCGTCGCCGCGGCAGACGCCGACGCCCGGGCCAGCGCCGCCAGCTTCGGCGACACGCAGGTCTCGGTGGCAGCCGAGGTCGCGCTGGCCTACATCGAGCTGCGCTCCGCCCAGGTGCGCCTGGGCATCGCGCGCGACAACCTGGCGAGCCAGCAGGACACGCTGCAGATCGCCGACTGGCGCTCAAGGCCGGGCTCGCGACCCGCCGACGTGGTCGGCAGCACCGCGCCGAACAGACGCGCGCGCAGGACGGCTGCTGGACACTAGCGCCGCGCAGGGCCTGCCACCGCCTGGGCGCTGCTGACCGGCTGCCCGGGCCGCATGGCGCTGGACACGACGCTGGCCGATGCCGGCCACGCCACCGCGCCTGGCCGTCGAGGTCCGCGCCTCGGCGGTCCCCAGGGCGCGCCGGACGCACTGGCGCTGGCGTTCCCGGCGCAGACGCTGCGCCAGGCGCCGACGTGGGCGGGCCGCCGAGCACGTGTCGCCGCGCTGCGAAGTGCGTCACCGCGGCCTCGACGCGCGCGGCCGCCGAGCTTCCAGATCGGCGGCACGCTCGGGCTGAGCGCGCTGTCGCTCGGCTCGCTGACCGGCAGCGGCGCGCTCGCCGGCTCGCTGCGCGGCAGCGGCTCGCTGCCCGTGTTCGACGGCGGCGCCGCGCGCGCCCAGGTCGACGCCCAGCAGGCCGCGCTCGACCAGGCCCGCGCCGCCTACCGCAGCGCGGTGCTGGGCGCGCTGAAGGAGGTCGAAGACGCGCTGGTGGCGCTGCGCAATGACCGCGAGCGCGTCGCCACGCTGCGCCGGGCCGCCGCATCCGCGGCCGATGCCGGGATGCTGGCGCGACAGCGCTACGCCAGCGGGCTGGTCGATTTCCAGACCGTGCTGGACACCCAGCGCACGCTGCTGGGCGTGCAGGACAGCGTCGCGGCCGGCGCAGCCGAACTGGCGTCCGACCACGTGCGGCTGTACCAGGCGCTCGGCGGCGGCTGGGACGGGCAGACGGCCGACGACACCGAGACGCTCGCCGAGCGCAATCCGGCCGGTCCTTCCGCGTCCGCAACGTCGATGGCGCCCACCGCGTCCGCCACAACGGCCCAGTCCGCGATGCCCACTGCGCCCGCCCCATCCGCCCCATCCGCCCCATCCGCCACGTCCGCCACGTCCGCCCCATCCGCCACGTCCGCCCCACCCGCCACGTCCGCCCCATCCGCCACGTCCGCCACATCCGAGACGTCCGCCGCCTCCACCCCATCTTCCGCGTCCGCCACGCCCGCCACGCCCGCCATTCCCGCCGAGCCCGGCGCGCCCGCGGCGAGCGCCGAGCCCCTCACGACCGCCAGGGTCCGCCCATGACGCCGCCTCCGACCGATTTCCTGACCGAGCCGCGGCCTGCCCCGGCGGCCTCCCCGCGCACCGCGGCCACCTCGTCTTCCCTGTCGTCCCCGCCGTCCCCGTCTGCCGCCCCGCCCACGACGCCGGCGACCGCCGGCGATCCGCCGCAGCGCATCGCGGCGCAGCTCGAGGACCTGATCGGCGGCCGCGTGGCGCACCACCCGTGGCGCCGGCGCCTCGCCCACGCCGCGGCCGTGCTGCTCGTCGCCGCGGGCGCCGGCGCGTGGTGGCACGCCCGTCACCTGGGCGCCGACGCGCCGCGCTA
>JBGAMJ010000225.1:0-5737 GCA_044223035.1 Piscinibacter sp. | reverse complement strand
GGTAGTAGCTCAGCACCAGCGAGACGATGAAGCGCTCGTCGTCGTCCTGCGCCTGGTGCGAGGGCGGTTCGGCGGCGCCGCGCGCCGCGGCGGCAGGTGCGGCAGACGAGCCCGACAGCGCGGCGGCGGACCCATCGTGCGGCAGGTCCATCCAGCCCGGCGGCTTGTGGCAGAGCTGTTCGAACTGCCGCGCCAGCCGCTCGCCGATCTGCCGCGAGCGGCCCTTGATCTGGCTCCAGTAGCTCGGCTGGATCTGCAGGCGCTCGGCGAAGCGGCGCTCCAGCCCGCGCAGCGTCGCCGGGTCGGGGTGCTTGATCGTCTGCTGGACGAACTCGTCGAACAGCGCGAGCGCGTTGTCGAGGCGGATCTGGGCGACGTCCCGGGGGCCGGATTGCATGGTGGTGATGATAAAGCCGCGTTGATCAGGAGATGGGGCATCGCGGCGGCCGTTCCAGGGCCTCGGATGCGCACAATGCGCGGTCCCCACTTTCCGCCCGCGCCCGAACCATGACCACGCTCGGAACCCCGCTGTCGCCCTCGGCCACCCGCGTCATGCTGCTGGGCAGCGGTGAGCTCGGCAAGGAAGTCCTGATCGCGCTGCAGCGGCTGGGCGTCGAGACGATCGCCGTCGACCGCTACGACAACGCGCCCGGCCAGCAGGTGGCCCATCACGCCCGCACGATCACGATGAGCGATCCGGCGCAGCTCAAGGCGTTGATCGAGGCCGAACGGCCGATGCTGGTGGTGCCAGAGATCGAGGCGCTCGCCACGCCGATGCTCGAGCAGCTCGAGGCCGCCGGCATCGTGCGCGTGATCCCGACGGCGCGCGCCGCGCGCCTGACGATGGACCGCGAAGGCATCCGCCGCCTCGCCGCCGAGACGCTCGGCCTGCCGACCAGCCCCTACGTGTTTGCCGATTCGTGTGCGGAGCTGCAGGCGGCGATCGACGGCGGCATCGGCTACCCGTGCATCGTCAAGCCGGTGATGAGCAGTTCGGGCAAGGGCCAGAGCCGCATCGACGGCCCGGCCGACGTGGCGCCCGCCTGGGAGTACGCGATGGCCGGCGGCCGCGTCAGCCACGGCCGCGTGATCGTCGAGGGCTTCATCGATTTCGACTACGAGATCACCCAGCTCACCGTGCGCGCGCAGGACGCCGCCGGCCGCGTGGAGACGCACTTCTGCGAGCCGATCGGCCACCGCCAGGTGCAGGGCGACTATGTCGAGAGCTGGCAGCCGCAGGCGATGCACCCGGCGGCGCTGGAGCGCGCGCGCGAGATCGCCCGCGCGGTCACCGACGACCTGGGCGGCCTCGGCCTGTTCGGCGTCGAGTTGTTCGTCAAGGGCGACAAAGTGTGGTTCAGCGAGGTCAGCCCGCGGCCGCACGACACCGGCATGGTGACGATGGTGACGCAGTGGCAGAACGAGTTCGAGCTGCACGCGCGCGCGATCCTCGGGCTGCCGGTCGACACCACGCTGAAGAGCCCGGGCGCCAGCGCCGTGGTCTACGGCGGCGTGGAGGCCACGGGCATCGTGTTCGATGGTGTCGACGACGCGCTGCGGGTTCCGCAGACGGAACTGCGGCTGTTCGGCAAGCCGGAGAGCTTCGAACGGCGGCGAATGGGCGTCGCGCTCGCGTATGCCGGCGACGTGGAACTGGCGCGCCGGCGTGCGAAAGACGCCGCCGCGCGCGTCAAGCCCCGCGCCGTCGCTTAGCGGCTGACCGGCATCCGGCCAGCCAGCCAGTGTCAGCGTCCGCGCCCGGTCTGGTTGCCGATGACGCCGCCGACGACCGCGCCGCCGACCGTGCCGACGGCACCGCCGCCCGTCAGCACGGAGCCGGCCACGCCGCCGACCGCGGCGCCGATCGCGGTGTTCTGGTCACGCCTGCTCATGCCCGAACATCCGGCCATGCCGACGGCCGCGAGCGCGAACAGGGTGGAAACGGTGATCTTGCGGATCGTGTTCATGAAGGGCACTCCTGGTAGGTCCGGTGGCCCGGGCTGCGTGATGCGCCCGGTGCCGATGGACAGATCTTCCCGGTATGGCGCCGCCGCCGCCATCGGACGCAGTGGCCGGCTCGTGTGCGAAACGTCCTACACGACCGATTTCGGCCGCGGCGCCGGCCCCGGCCGCGCAGGCGACTTCCCGCGGGGCATGCGGTGAGCGATTCCGCGTCGATCCTGCTGTTCTTCGCCGGCATCGGCCTCGGCCTCGCCGGCGGTTTCGCGATCGGCGCCTGGCGCGGCTTCACCTGGGGCGTGGCCGCGGGATGCCTCGTGATCGGCCTCGGCGGCACGATCGCGGCCGGCTCGATGGCCTGGCAGCGCTGGCAGTTTCGCACCGGCTCGGCGCTCGTCGAGGGGCGGCTGGTCGCGCAGTCGCGCGGGCCCGAGGTGCTGTTCCGCGCTGCCGACGGCAGCGTCCACCGCGTGCACGGTCTGCAGGGCAGCCAGTCGGATCGCCAGCCGGGCGATGCGGTGCCGGTGCGCTATCGGCCGGACGATCCGGCGCGCGCGGTGATCGCCGACGTGCAAAACGAATGGGGCGGCGTGATCGCGTTCGGCCTCTTCGGCGCCCTGCCGCTGGCGTTCGGCGCCTTCTTCCTCGCGCTGTCGGTACACGAGCGCCGGGAGGCCGGCGGATCCGGCGGCCGCAGGCCGGGGCGCCGCGTGGAACGCAGCCTCGTGCAGCGGGCCGGGCGCAGCGTCGAGCGCACGGCGTGGCGCACCGAGGAGCGTTTCGACGAGCCGCGCGCCGGCGCCGGCGGTACCCGCCGCGATCGGCTGGCGCAGAACTTCGTGATCGCCGGCAACGTCGTGATGTGGACCGGCGTGGGTTTCGCCGTCTTCGCGCACGACGGCATCGGCGAACTCGGCCGCGCGTTCGCGCTGATCGGCCTGGGCGCGGCGCTGTTCGGCGTGGCGGCCCTGCTGCGGCGCGACGGCGACTGGCAGGCTCCGGCGATTGCCTTCATCGTCGCGCTCGGCTTCGTGCTGTTCGGCGGGGGCGCGATGCTGCTGGCGCCGCGCTGAGGGTGATGCCGGCGCCATCGCCGGTACCGAATGTCGATTGCGACACGCGCGCTGTGGCGGCGGTGCAAGCCCATGCCGAGTCCGTCACGTGCGCGGAGCGACGGCGCTGACACCCGTCGCCCACGCCGATAACCTGCGCCGCGTCCGGATCGAGGAGCCGTCATGACCGCGCGCAAACCGGCGCGCGGACACGGGGCGCTCCGCAGATCCCGCGGCCATGCACCGCGGGAACAGCCAGCAGGAACTCTCCCATGACGTGGTACCCCTGGGTCGTAACGGTGGCCTTCGCTGCCACGTTCGGCTTCGCCGCCGGCGCGTTCGCCGCCTGGCGTGTCGCCGGCCGGCGCGCCGAGGCACGGATGCGGCTCGCGATCGACGCGCTGCGTGACCGGCACGAGCTGTCGGCCGACCGCCTGCGCGCCGCGCACACGCGCGCGCTGCTCGAACTGGAGCGCCAGCGCGTGGAGCTGCCGCAGCAGCTTGCCGGCGCCACCACCGACCTGCGCGGCGAACTGCAGCGCGCGGAAATCCGGCTGGCGTCGGCCCATGGCGAGATCGGCCGGCTGCGCTCGCAGCTCGAGGCGCGCCCGGTGCCGCCGCCGCGATTTCCGCGCCCGCCGCTGGCGGCAGATTTCGCGCCGACGCAGCCGCTGGATCTCTGAAGCGGCGCGCGCTCCGGTCCCGAGGCCGGGCCGGGGAATCCGCAAGCCTCGCAACGCCGGTCAGTCGTCGTCGCGCAGCCGGTACTGCCCGGCGAGCGTCTGCTGCACCGTCGGCGGCACGGCTTCGTAGTGGCTCAGCTCCAGCGTGTAGCGGCCGTGGCCGCCGGTCATGCCGTTCAGCCGCGCCTGGTAGTTGTTGAGTTCGGACAGCGGCACCTGTGCGTGCACCGTCACGCCGTCGCGCTGCGCGTGCGTGCCGTTGACCTGGCCGCGCTTGGCCGACAGGTCGCCGGTGATGTCGCCCAGGCTGTGCTCGGGCGCGCTGATCTCCACCTTGACGATCGGTTCCAGCACGATCGGCCGCGCCTTCAGCACCGCGTCGACGAAAGCCTTGCGCCCGGCGGTCGCGAACGCGATCTCCTTCGAGTCCACGCTGTGGTGCTTGCCGTCGAGCACGACGACGCGCAGGTCCTTGACCGGGTAGCCGGCGACGACGCCCGACTCCATCGCCTGGCGCACGCCCTTCTCGACCGCCGGCATGAACTGCCCCGGGATCGTGCCGCCCTTGACCTGGTCGACGAACTCGAAGCCGCTGCCGCGCGGCAGCGGCTCGACACGCAGGAACACCTCGCCGAACTGTCCCGCGCCGCCGCTCTGCTTCTTGTGCCGGTGGTGGCCGTCGGCCGGCGCGGTGATCGTCTCGCGGTAGGCGATGCGCGGCGGGCGCGTGACCACCTCGCACTTGTAGGTGTCGGTCATGCGCTCCAGCAGCGTGCGCAGGTGCAGCTCGCCCAGGCCGTAGACCACGCTCTCGTTGGTGACGGCCACGTGCTCCACCTTCAGGCACGGATCCTCGTCGACCAGCTTCTGCAGGATCTCCCACATGCGCTGCTCGTCGCCGCGGCGCTTCGGCTCGATCGCCAGGCCGTGCACCGGCACCGGGAAGTCCAGCGGCTGCAGGTGGATGTGGTCGTCCTCGGCGGCATCGTGCAGCACCGCATCGAAGTGCAGCTCGTCGATCTTGGCCACCGCGCAGATGTCGCCCGGCACCGCGCGCGCCACCTCGACGTGGTCCTTGCCCTGCAGCCGGAACAGGTGGCCGACCTTGAACGGCTTGCGGCCGTCGCCGATGTAGAGCTGGCTGTCGCGCGTCACCGTGCCCTGGTGGATGCGGAAGATCCCCATCTTGCCGACGTACGGATCGACGGTGACCTTGAACACATGCGCCAGCACGTGGCGCGCCGGGTCGGGCTCCGCGTGCAGCTCGACGGCGTCGGCGCCTTCGCCCTTCCAGAACTGCGGCGGGTTGCCCTCGGCCGGGTTCGGCAGCAGCCGGTCGATCACGTCCAGCAGTTCCGCCACGCCGGCGCCGTTGCGCGCCGAGACGAAGCAGATCGGGATCAGGTGCCCTTCGCGCAGCGCCTGCTCCAGCGGCGCGTGCAGTTCGCGCGGGTCGACGTCGCCGTCGTTCAGGTAGCGCTCGACGAAGTCGGCGTCCACTTCCACCACCTGCTCGACCAGCGCGCGATGCGCCTGCGCCACCGACGAGAAATCCGCCTCGTGGCCGGCCGGCGCGGCCGGGTTGAAGAAGCAGTCGACCACCTCGGTGCCGCGCGCCGCCGGCAGGTTCAGCGGCAGGCATTCCTTGCCGAAGGCCTCCTGCAGCCGCGCCACCAGTGCACCCAGGTCCACGCCCTGCGCATCGATCTTGTTGACGATGATCATCCGGCACAGCCGACGCCGATGCGCCCAGTCCATCATCCGCGTGGCCATCATCTCGATGCCGGACTGCGCGTTGATCACGATCGCCGCGGTGTCGACCGCCTCCAGCGCGGTCATCGACTGGCCGACGAAATCGGCGTATCCGGGCGTGTCGAGCAGCTGGATGTGCGACTCGCCGTGGCGCAGGTGCACCAGCGCCGACTTCAGCGAATGCAGCGCGCGCCGCTCCAGCGGGTCGAAATCGCACACGGTGGTGCCGCGTTCCAGGCTGCCGGCGGCGCCGATCGTGCCGCTGCGTGCGAGCAGCGCCTCGATCAGGCT
>JBGAMJ010000224.1:0-5909 GCA_044223035.1 Piscinibacter sp. | reverse complement strand
GTCGTGCGCGGCCGCCTGCGCACCCTGGTCAACACCCAGGAGACCAGCAACGAAGCCAAGGCCTACCTGATCGAGTTCAGCTACGCCGGCGGCCGCATGCATCTCAAGACCTTCAAGGAGGTGGCCTATGCGGCTCCCTGAAATCCTGCTGCGCGCCACCCTCCCGCTGCTCTTCGCCCTGCCGGCTCACGCGCTGCAGGTCGTCGAGGGCCGAGATGGCGTCGCGGTCGAGGCCATCCTGTCGATCAAGGAACCCACGCGCATCCGCATCGAAGGTGCGCCGATCACCGACGTGTTCGGCAACATCCATTCGAGCAACTGCGCCGGCGGATCGGCACCGGGCGCCAGCGCCCCGTCGTTGGCCGGCGGCACGACGCCGATCGCGCAGAGCCCGCCGTCGACGGCAATCAACCCAGGTGGCGAGGTCGTGCTCGAATGCGATCGCGACAAGGGCGAGATCTACGTCCGCCCGGTCGGCGAGTCAGGCAAGCCCGTCAATCTTTTCGTCTCGTCGGCACAGGCCACCTACACGCTGGTGCTGCGCCGCGCGGACACGCCGGCCGACACCATCGTCATCCGCGACAGGAGCGTGAGGTCGGGGTCCGCAGGCAGCGGGTCATTCGCGGCCGCCTCGGCGCCACTCGGCAGTTCGGCTCACCACGTCCGCGCGCTGAAGGCGCTGCTCGTGGCGATGGCGTCGGACCGGGCCCCGGCCGACGTGCGCATCGACGAACTCGACCAGCCGATCCAGCTCTGGGCGGAAGCGCGTTTCTCCCTGCTGCGCCGGTTCGAGAGCCGTGACCTGATCGGCGAGCGCTACCAGCTCACCAACATCAGCGAGCAGCCGATGGTGCTGGCCGAGCAGGAATTCGATCGGCCCGACAGCACCGAAGGCGGCCAGGTGCTGGCCGTCGCCATCGAGACCCCCAACCTGCGCCCCGGCCAAAGCACCAGTGTCTACGTGATCCGCCGCGGAGGCACGCGATGAGCGCCAGCCTGCCGCGCCCGATGGCCCGCTTGCGCGACGGCCTGCGCGGCGCCATCAGCCGCCTGTCGCCGCGCCAGCGCCAGTTCGCGATGCTGGGCGCCATCCTGCTCGGCGGCGTCGGCGTACTGTGGGCGGTTTTCGCTTCGAGCAGCTCCGCGCCCTCCGAACGATCGGCGAAGGCGCCCGCCGCCCCAACCGCGGTCACGAACATCGGCGTGATGCCGCCGGGTCAGCAGGTCAATCCGGTCGATCAGTGGGTCGGCACCGCTGGAAACAAGCTCGCGCAGTACGAGGCCGAGCGCGAGGAGCAGACGCGCCTGAACAAGGACCGCCAGGCCTTCGAAGCGCAGACCATGAAGCGCTTCGCGGATCTCGAGCAGCGTTTGACCTCTTCGGCACAAGCGACCGCCGCGCAGCCCACGCCCTCGACCGCTCCTGTGGCCTCACCGACCCCGGCCGCGCAGAACCCGCCGCCGTCGATGCCGCCGGCGGCCAGTCTGCCTCCACCGCCTCCGCCCCGCACCAGCCCGGTGGGCCTGCCGCCCGGCAACCCCGGTGCGCCGCTTGCGATGCCGCCGATGCCGGTCGTGCCGGCGCTGTCCCGAATCACCGTAACGCCCCGCGAGCGGCCGGCCGATACCGCGTCCTCGTCTGGCAGTGCTGGCACTGGCGCCGCCGCTGTCGAGGCCCGCACCGTCTCCACCTTCCTTCCGGTGTCTTTCACCCGCGGCGTGCTCCTCGGAGGGCTCGACGCGCCCACCGGCGGCCAAGCGCAGTCGAACCCGCACCCTGTGTTGATCCGCCTGTCCGACGACGCGGTGCTTCCGAATCGCTTTCGTGGCCAGTACCGGGAGTGCTTCGTGATCGCCGCCGGCTACGGTGACATCAGCGCCGAGCGCGCCTATCTGCGCACCGAGAGCCTGTCCTGCGTGCGCCACGACGGCGCGACGCTGGAGGTGAGGATCCAGGGCAGCGTCTACGGCGAGGACGGCAAGGTCGGCATGCGTGGCCGGCTGGTCACCAAGCAGGGCCAGATGCTCGCCAACGCGCTGCTCGCGGGCGTCGTCAGCGGCATCGGCCAGGGCGTCGCCACCGCCTCGACCTCCTACAGCACCTCCGCGCTCGGCACGATCGCCACCACCAGCGGCAGGGACGCCTTCCGCGCCGGTATCGGCAGCGGTATCGGCAAGGCGTTGGACCGTCTTGCCAGCTACTACATCAAGCTGGCCGAGAACACCTTCCCCGTCATCGAGATCGACGCCGGCCGCGAGATCGACGTCGTCATCACCAAGGGCGTGCGCATCGACGTGCCGCTCACCGCCGCCGCGGCGGCGGGCCCGATGACTTCCCTCCCCCGCACCTCGACCCAGGAGGCCGTCGACGATGGCAACTACTGAATTCCGCTGTGCCTCGAAGCGCATCGCAAGCGCCCTGCTCACCGCCGGCTTGTTGTCGACGCATCTGGCACCGATACCGGCAATCGCGGCGACGCCAGACGAACTTCGGCTGCTCGAACGCCTGCGCAAGTCGCATCCGGGCACGAGCTTCACGCAGGTGAGCCGCTCCCCGGTGGACGGCCTCTACGAAGTCTGGATGAACGGCAACGTCGCCTTCGTGTCGGCGAAGAGCCCGCGCTACTTCGTCTTCGGGCGCGTCTTCGACACGCAGACGATGCGCGACCTGACGGGCCCGAAGCTGGCCGCGGCGGAACCCGCGACGAGGAACAGCGTGGCATCGGCCGACGAGAAGGTGGACTTCTCGACAATGCCGCTGGCCGACGCCATCAAGACCGTGCACGGCAACGGCCAGCGCAAGCTGGCGGTGTTCAGCGATCCCGGCTGCGGCTACTGCCGCCAGCTCGAACCCGAGCTGGCACGCCTCGACGACGTCACCGTCTACACCTTCCTGGTCCCGTTCCAGGGTGCCGCCAGGCCGGTGGCGATTTGGTGCGCCGCCGACCGGGCGCTGGCCTGGCAGCGCTACATGCTGCAGGGCGACAGTTCGCTGCTCGGTGGGCAGACCTGCGAACACCCGGTCGAGCGCAACCTGGCATTGGCGCGGCAGTTGGGTGTGCAGGGCACACCGACGATTTTCTGGGCCGACGGCACGCGCACCGACGGCTACGTCGGCCGTGACGTCCTGGAAGCGCGGCTCCGGCAGGCCTCGCTTGCCACTGCACAGGTGCGGCCATGAAGCCCGCGTTGATCGCCGCCGCGGCCGCGTCGGTGCTGCTGGCCGGCTGCAGCAACCTGTCGGGCGTCGGCGGCGGTTCGAGCTACAGCTGCAAGGCGCCGGAAGGCGTGGCCTGCGATTCGGTGTCCGGAACCTACGCGAACGCGGCCCAGAACAATCTGCCGAGCCAACGCGCGAAGGCGGCGTTCCCTTCCTCATCCGCCAGCACCAACACGGCGCCGAAGCCCCGACCTGCAGCCGATGCGGCCGCGAATACCGGCTCGTCCGACAGGTCAATATCCACCAGCCTGCCGCCGTCGCCGGTCGCCCTGCGTTCGGCGCCTCGCGTGCTCCGCATGTGGTTCAAGCCCTGGGAAGACGCCGACCATGACCTGTACGACCAGGGCTACGTCTACGTCCAGGTCGATGGCGGGCAATGGCAGATCGAGCATGTCCAGCGCCGGATCCGCGAGTCCTACGCACCGCTGAAGGCGCCGCCGCGCGCGCCGGCGAACGCCGACCGTCCCGGCAGCGCGAACAGCGCCGCGTCACTGCCGCGCCCGGCCGCGACGCCACTTCTGCCGAATCAGTCGCGCACGCCGGATTCTGGGTCACGTGCCCTCGAGCAGCGCGCTCCCGCGGCGGCTGAAGAGCCAGACGAGTGAGGGCAACGATGTCATTCCCGATGCCTTCTACGACGCCTGCGCGCTCCATGTCGGGCTTTCTAGGCTTGGGCCAGTCATTCGACTCGCCCGCCGAACAGTTCGCTTCGTGGCTGCCCTACTCCGCCTACCTGCGGAGTGAACAGCTCTTCGTCAACCGCGACAGCCTGGGCTTCATGCTCGAACTGATGCCGCAGTCCGGCGCGGACGAGCGCATGGCCGAGGTGTTGGTGTCGCTCTACGCCAACTGCCCGCCCGGCACGGGGCTGCAGTTCCATCTGTTCGGCTCGCCGCATATCCGCGATCAGCTGCGCCGCTATGCCAACCTGCGCGTCGAAGATGCCGATCAGGCCGAGAAGGCGCAACACTGGGGTCGCCCAGCCCGCAACGACAACCTGTTCCGCCGGCTCGCGCGGCAGCGGGCGGGCCACCTGTTGCGCGGCGCGCAGGAGTCGCTGACGACGGGGTTTCACTACGCGCTGCGCGACTTCCGGCTGATGCTCAGCGTGACCTTGCCCGGGAACGTCGACGATCTGAACCGGATTGACGAAGTCCTGACATTGCGCGAATCGATGGCGTCGACCTTGCGGTCGGCGCTGTTGCCGAACCAGGTCTGCGATGCCGCGGCGCTGATCAACTGGTGCGCGCTGTTCACCAACCCCGATCGCACGGCGCAGACGGACGCACCGAACCTGCACTACGACGATGGCCGCGAGATCCGCGACCAGATCGTCGACTTCGACACCATCCAGGACGCGGTGGCCGGCGGCATCCGGCTGTGGAAGGAGAGCCGGCCGGAGGTGCTCGAAGCGCGCTTCTACTCGATCAAGAGTTTTCCGGAGCACTTCGCGCTGTGGCAGATGGGCTCGCTGATCGGCGACCTGATGCAGCCGGCGCTGCAGTACACCGCGCCCTTCCTGCTGACCATGGGCGCGCACGTGCTCGACCCCAACGTCACGCGCTCCGTGGTCACCGCCAATCACGTGCGAGCGACGCAGAACGCCAAGAGCAAGATGTCCGAGGTGATGCCGGACGTGGCGAAGAAGCTGCAGGACTGGACCGCCGCGGCCGAAGCCCTCGACACCGGCGGCAGCCTGGTCAGCCTGTACCACCAGCTCGCGATCTTCTCGCCGCCTGAACAGGCCGTCTCCGCCCACGAGACCGCGAACGCGATCTGGCGCGGACGCGGCTTCCAGCTCAACGCCGACACCTACATGCACCGCCAGGCGCTGATCGCCAGCCTGCCGATGACGCTGTCGGAGCGCTTCCACAAGGACCTGGCCAAGATGCGCCGGGTGTCGCGCAAGACGATGGCCAACGCCATCCACCTCGCGCCGCTGATCGGCGAATGGCGCGGCACGCGCACGCCGGCGCTGGTCTTCGGCGGCCGGCGCGGCCAGCTGATGACGCTGGACCTGTTCGACAACGACCTGGGCAACTACAACTTCGCGATCATCGGCGCGCCGGGCGCCGGCAAGTCGGTGCTGATGAACGAGATGGCCTGGTCCTACCGCGCCATCGACGCCAAGGTCTGGATGCTGGACCTCGGCCGGTCCTTCGAGAAGCTGTGCCGCAAAGCCAAGGGCACCTACATCGAATTTCGCCCCGACGTGGACATCTGCCTCAATCCCTTCACCCACATCGTCGACATCAACGAAGACATCGACATGCTGGTGCCCGGCATCGCCAAGATGTGCTCGATGCAGCACACCCTGGAGGAAGTCCAGTACAAGGCCATCTCGGCCATGGTGTTGAAGCTTTGGCGGAAAAACGGCAACGACCTATGCATCACCGGCCTGCGCGACGCCTTCAAGGGCGGAACCATCGAAGAACTGGGCGTGGTGGGCGACCAGCGCATCAAGGATCTGGCCATCATGCTCAACCCCTACGCCAAGGGCGGGCAGTACGAGCGCTTCTTCGAGGGCAAGAACAACGTCGATTTTTCCAACGACTTCATCGTCATCGAGAACGAAGAGTTGAAGCGCCGCCCCGACCTGCACGCGGTGGTCAACATCCTGCTGCTGCACCGGATCACCGGCGAGATGTACCTGACGCGCAACCGGCGCAAGGTGCTGTTCGTCGACGAG
>JBGAMJ010000039.1:0-46767 GCA_044223035.1 Piscinibacter sp. | reverse complement strand
GTCGGTGCAGGCGCGCGCCACCGGGCCGGGCGTCGTCGCGGCCGAGGCGTCCGAGCGCGATGCCGACCGCCTCGCCCGCGCCGAGGAGGTGGTGCGGCGCGACGTGCGCGGCCTCGACACGCTGAGCGTGCGCAACACCGCCGTGCCGCTGCCGCCGCCCGCGCCGGCGGTGCCCGACGAGCCGGGCAAGCGCATCGCCTCGCTGGTGCCGGGCGACCCCGGCTACGTCGTCACCGCCGACGGGGCGCGCTACTTCGTCGGCGCGATGCTGCCGTCCGGCTACCGCATCACGCAGGTCGCGCCGCAGCGCGTGACGCTCGAACGCGACGGCCGCCAATCGACCTTGAACTTCTGAGCCCCCACCCGCAACCCAACGCAAGGAGCATCCACCATGAGCAACTACGTGAACCCGACGAGCCTGGTCGCCGCCGCGCCGATGACCCAGCAGAAGAGCAGCAACGGCGGCACCTGGTTCGAGGCCATGGCCCAGGCCTGGGGCCAGGCGCTCGACAACCAGGCCGACCTGATCCAGCAGAAGTCCGACGCGATCAGCACCGGCGGCAACGACAGCCCGTCGGCGATCACCGAGCTGACGACGCAGTCGCTGAAGATGAGCTTCCTGTCGAACAGCTCGCACAGCTCGATCTCGTCGGTCGGCCAGGCCCTCGAGACGATGGCCCGCAAGCAGTGACCACCGCCGGGAGCACGCCATGAGCTTCGAGATCGCAGCCTCGGCGGCGCTGGGCCACGCGGCGCCGACAGCCACCGGCGCGGCCGGGCCTTCGGTGCAGGCCGGCTACGGCGTCTCGCTGTCCGACATCGGCGGCTTCCAGCAGGCGCTGGCCGGTGCCGGCGCGCGCCTGGAGGCGCGCCCGGCCGGCGGGCCGTCGCAGGCGGCCGTGCAGCTGATGAAGCCGTTCGAGCACATCAACGGCGAGGCGTCCCGGCTCTCGCTGGACGCCAACGCCGCGCGCTCCGCCGGCCGCGACATGAGCCCCAGCGAGATGGTGCAGCTCACCGTGCGCTGCCAGGAGTTCATGTTCCATTGCCAGCTCACCTCCAACATCGCCAACCGCACGTCGGACGGCCTCCAGCAACTGTTCCGCCAGCAAGCCTGAGGCGCCCCATGAAGCTTCCGCCGAAACCGCGCCGCCTGGTCCTGGCGGCGTCCTGCACGCTGACCCTGCTGCTCGGCGCCTGCTCCAACCAGGAGCTGTACACCCAGCTCTCGGAACGCCAGGCCAACGAGATGGTGGCGCTGCTGCGCGGCGCCGGCATCGAGGCCGAGAAGCAGTCGAACGACGGCCGCTTCTCGATCCTGACCGCGCCGAACGACTTCCCGCAGGCGGTGCGCACGCTGAGCGCCCAGGGCTACCCGCGCGAGAGCTTCGACAGCATGGGCAAGGTCTTCAAGCGCGAAGGCTTCGTCTCGTCTCCGCTGGAGGAACGGGCGCGGCTGATGCACGCGATGTCGCAGGAGATCTCCAACACGATCGCGAACATCGACGGCGTGGTCACCGCGCGCGTGCACCTGGTGGTGCCCGAGCACAACCCGCTGCTCGACAAGCCGCAGCCCGCCGCCGCCGCGGTGTTCATCAAGCACCGGCCCGACAAGGACCTGTCGGGCCAGGTTACGCAGATCAAGGCGCTGGTCGTCAACAGCATCGAGGGCCTGTCCTACGACAACGTCACCGTCGCGCTGTTCCCGGCCGAGGACAGCGCCGGCGGCGCCGCCGCGGGGCGGCGGCCGGCCGCGACCGCCACGCGAGAAGCCGCGCTGTACGGGCCGCTGCTGTCGGGCACCGCGGCCGGCGGCTTTGCGCTGGCGGGCGGCGGGCTGCTGTGGTGGCGGCGCCGCGCCGTCGGGCAGGCGGCGATGGCTCCCACGAAGGCGGCGCCACCGGCGCTGGCCGGCCCCACACCCGGCCCCACGCCCGGCCCGGCGCACGAACTCGCGTCGAACGACTTCCAGGCCACGCTGCGCCGCGCGGCGAACCGGTCATGAAGACCTCCCCGACCGATGCCGGCGCGCCGGCCCGCCAGCGCCGCGCCACGCTGGCCCGGCGGCTGTTGACCCGGGCACCCGGCGCCGTCGCGGCGCTCGACTGGGATGCGCTGGATCGCGCACCCCACTGGCTCGGGCTGCCCGACGCCGCGTTCGGCGCGTTCCGCTGCCAGGTCGGCGCGGTGCTGTGCGCGCGGGCGCTGCGGCTGTGGATCGACGGCGCGCGCCTCGGCGCCGCCCGTGCCGCCCTCGGCGATGCCTTCCTGCGCCACCTGCTGGCCGAGCCCGACGCCGCGTCGCTCCCGCTCGGGCTGGTGAGCTGCCCGCGCATCGACACCGCCGGCGACGTCGCCCCGCTGCTGAAGGCGACCGGCAGCGCGGTGCTGCTGGCCTCGATGCCGCCCGGCGCGCTGCGCCTCGCGGTCGGCGCGGTCTTCGCGCCGGTCGCGGCGTCGCCGATGAGCGCCGAACTCGCCGCCACGCTGGTCGCCCGCACGCAGGCGCTGGCGGCGCGTGGCACGGTGGCGGCGGCGGCAGCGTCCACATCTGCGTCGCCAACGGCGTCGCGAACGGCGTCGGCAGCGGCGTCGTCGTCGGCAGCGGCGTCGTCGTCGGCAGCGGCGTCGGTACCGGCATCGGCCCGGAGCGCCGCATGAGCTTCCTGGTCTGGCAGCGCAGCGCCGAGGCGCGCATCGCCTCGTCGCGGCTCGTGCTGCGCGCGCACGAAGTGCCGCTGCTGCAGGACGCGCAGTCGCTGCGCGACCGGCTCGAACGCCTGTGCGGCGAGCAGGAGCAGCGCAACGCCGAAGCGGCCCGGCAGGCGCGCGAGCAGGGTCACGCGCTCGGCTTCGAACAAGGCCAGCACGAGGCCGCCGAGACGCTTGCCGCACAGTGGCTGGAACAGTCCCGCGCGGCGGCCGACGAGCGCGAGCGGCTGCGCGGCGAGGTCGGCGCGCTGGCGCTGCAGGTGGTGCGCAAGCTGCTCGGCGCCTTCGCCGACGACGCGGTGCTGGTGGCGCTGGCCGACACCGCCGCGGACGACATCCTGCCGGCGCAGCCGCTCGCGCTGGCCGTGCACCCCGACCGCTGCGAGGCCGTGCGGGCGCGGCTGGCGTCCGCCGGAACGCGGCTGCGCTGCGAGGTGCGCGGCGACACCGCCTGCGCCGTCGACACCTGCCGCATCGAGACCGAACACGGCAGCGTCGACGTGTCGCTCGAGGTTCAACTGGCGCGCCTCGAAGCGGCGTGGCGCGCGGTCGACGCGACGGAGGCCGCGTGAGCAGCGCCTCCTTGCCGTCCGGTTCCCGGCGGGCCGCGCGCCAGGCTGCACCGCGGCCGGCCCGCCCGCCGCGGCGGAGCGCTGGCCCGCCGCCTGGCCGGCTGCCGCCGGCGGCGGACGCGACCCACCCGCTCGTCACCCGAGGGCCAGTCATGACCGAAACGATCCGCCTGCTGCGCGCGCTGCAGGGCACGCGCACCGTCGTCGAGCAGGGGCGCGTCGTGCAGGCCGGCGGCACCGTGCTGCGCGCCACCGGCCTGCGGGCGCGCATCGGGCAGCAGTGCCGCATCGTCGACCCCGCCTGCCCGGCGGACGATCCCGAGCCGCTGCTGGCCGAGGTGATCGGCTTTGCCGGCGCCGAGGTGATCCTCGCCCCCTACGGGCCGCTGCAGGGCGTGGCGGTGGGCGCCGCGGTGCAGGCGCTGGCCGACGAGGCGGTGGTTCCGTGCGGGCCGGCGCTGCTCGGGCGGGTCGTCGACGCGTTCGGCCAGCCGCTGGACGGCCGACCGCTGCCCGGCGGCCCGGCGCTTCGCCATGCGCCGCTGCACGCACGCGCTCCGTCGCCGCTGCAGCGGCGCGGCGTCGACCAGCCGCTCGCCACCGGCGTGCGTGCGATCGACTCGGTGCTGACCGTCGGCGAAGGCCAGCGCGTGGGCATCTTCGCGATGGCCGGCGGCGGCAAGTCGACGCTGCTGGGCATGCTGGCGCGGCAGGCGCGCGCCGACGTCAACGTGATCGCGCTGGTCGGCGAACGCGGCCGCGAGGTGCGCGAGTTCCTCGACGACAGCCTCGGCGAGGAGGGCCTGGCGCGCTCCGTCGTGGTCGTCTCCACCTCCGACCGCCCGGCGCTCGAACGCGTGCGCGCCGCCCATGCCGCGACCGCGATCGCCGAGGGCTTCCGCGCCGAGGGCAAGCGCGTGCTGCTGCTGGTCGACTCGGTGACGCGCTTTGCGCGCGGGCTGCGCGAACTCGGCCTGTCGGCGCTGGAGCCGCCGGTGCGGCGCGGCTACCCGCCGTCGGTGTTCGCCGAGCTGCCGCGGCTGTTCGAGCGCGCGGGCAACGACGCCCACGGCTCGATCACCGCGTTCTACACCGTGCTCGCCGAGGACGAGGACAACAGCGACCCGGTGGCCGAGGAGGTGCGCTCGATCCTCGACGGCCACATCGTGCTGTCGCGCCAGCTCGCGCAGGCCCACCACTATCCGGCGATCGACGTGCTGGCGAGCGCCAGCCGCGTGTTCACCCGCGTCGCCGACCCGGCACACCGAGCGGGCGCCGCCCGGCTGCGCGCGCTGATGGCGCGCTACGCCGAAGTCGAATTCCTGCTGCGGGTGGGCGAGTACCAGGCCGGCAGCGACCCGCTCGCCGACCAGGCGATCGAGCGCATGCCGGCGCTGCGGGCGCTGCTCCAGCAGCGGTCGGACGAAGCGACCGCGTTCGCGGAGACCGTCGCGCGGTTGAAGGAGGTGGCGGGATGAACACGCGCTCCGCCCGCCCGGCGGGACAGGCCGCAGGCCGAAGGGTGGCCGCATGACCACCGCGGCCCTGCCCGACCCGCGCGAGGCGCGGCAGTTGTGCCGGTTGCGCAGCCTGCGCGTCCAGCGCGCCCGCGAAGGCTGTGCCCAGGCGCAGGCCGAGGTGGAGCGGGCGGCACAGGCGGTGCGCGAGCGCCGGTTCCGCATCGAGCACTGCCGCGGCGAGATCGAGGCGCTGGGCCACGCCGTCGTGCACGCGCTGGCGCCGCATCTGCCGCGCTGGTCGGGCATGGCGGCGGCGCAGCGCGACCGGCTGGCCGACCGGCTCGAACGCGACGAGTACGCGTTGATCTCCGACGAGCGCAGGCTCGAGGAGGCGCAGGAGAAGGCGCAGCAGGCACGCGCCGAGCTGACCCGGGCGCTGGCCCGCGAGGACGCCGTGCGCGGGCTCGCGCAGCGCACGAACCGCGCCCACGCGCAGCTCCGCGAGCAGCGCGCCGAGCGCGAGCTCGAAGACGCGGGTCCGGCGACGGCGCACGCCCGATGAACATCGCCGCCCCCCGCCCACCGGCCCCGCCGGCAGCGCCGGCCTGCCGCGCGTCGCGGCAGGCGCCCACGCCGCCGATCGACCGCGGCGAGCACCGCCAGCGCGGCGACGCGTTCGCCCGCCTGCTGCGCGACAAGAGCGCGGCGCGCGACGACGATGCCGGCATCGGCACCGACCGCGAGCCCGACATCGACACCGACACCGACGCCGGACCGGGCCGGCCACGACGCCGCGGCGGCAAGTCGGGCAGCGCCGGGCTCGCGGCGCTGCTGCCGCCGCCGGGCTTCCGCCTCGCCGATGCGGCTGCTGCTGCCGGGGCCGACGGCCGAGCCCGTGGCCTCGGCGCCCGGCTCCGGTGCGCCGGATCCCGGCACACCGCAGGACGCGACCCGCCGCGCTGGGCGCGGCACTGAACGCGAAACCCTGCCGCCGGCCTCGGCGGGCATGCGCAGCGACGCGGCCGCCGGCTGGGAGGTGTCGCTGAACGACCCGCGAGGCGTCAGCGCGCCGTCTCGGTGTGCGCCACGCGGGAAGCCGCCACCCACGCCAACGGCACGCCGGCGAGCTGGACCGTCGCGATCGCGGCGCCGTCGCTCGACCCCGCAGCCTCAGCGGCACGCGCCGCGCCTGTCCGAGCGGCTGCGCGCCCGCGCGCTGACGCACAGCCACGTGCGCATCGAGCGCAAGAACGAGGAGCCCTCGCCGTGAATGCCCCCTGCGACCTGGTCGAACCGAAACCGGCACCTGCGTCGGCGCCCGCGCCGGCGCGCGCGGCCGAACCCGCGGTGGCATCGGCGTCGGCGTCGGCATCGGCATCGGCACCGACGCCGGTATCGGCACCCGCCGCGCTCGGATGGGCCCGCACGCGACGCCTCGCGCTGCGCGAATTCGGCGAGCACGACCACGCGGCGCTGCTGGCGATGCACCGCGACCCGCGCCTGCGCACCCACCTGGTGGACGACTACCCGCTGCACGTCGGCGCCGTCGTGCGGCTGTTCCTGCAGCGGCTGGCGCAGATCTACCGCCGGCACGAGGGCCTGGGCATCTGGCATGCGACCGCGCTGGAACCGTCGCCGGCGTTCGCCGGCTGGTTCAACCTGATGCCGATGGCGGAGCGCCCGGGCGAGGTGGAGATCGGCAGCCGGCTGCTGCCGGCGATGTGGGGCGGCGGGCTGGCGCTCGAAGGCGGCGAGATGCTGCTCGACCATGCCTTCGACGACCTCGGGCTGGCGCGCGTCTGGGGCGTCTGCCACCCGGGCAACCGCAGCGCGCTGGCGGTGCTGGCCGCGCTCGGCTTCGAGGCCGTCGGCCGGATGCCCTACGACGGCTGCGACGCAAGCCACCATCGAATTGACATGAACGCCTGGCGGGCGGTGCGCAACATACCGCGCGGAACCCGGCTGCGCCGCGCACTGCGACCCCGCATCTGACGCGCGGGCCGGGCCGGCCAGCCGACCCAGGAGAACCCGCATGAGCAGAGCTTCCCATCGCCCCCAGGCCGACGCCGCGCGTCGCCCGTCCCCCGAGGGGGACGACGAAACTTCGGGCGGCCCGGCGCTTCGGCGTGACCGCCCCGGCGCGGCGCAGGACGACCCGCCGCATGCCGCGCTCGACGCCGACCTGTCGCAGCGGCTGCGCCAGGCGCTGACCGACGCGCTGTCGGATGCGCCGGACGCACTCGACGAGGCCGCCGGCGCTCCACCGGCACTCGCCGTCGAACGCGCCGCGGCGGCGATCGGCCCGATGCAGCTGGCCAGCGCGCACCCCGGCGGCGCGCGCGAGCGCCGGCAGGCCCAGGCGATGTACGAGCGCTGCCTGACGCACTACCGCCGCGTGATGCGCGCACGCGACGCCGCCCGCCGCACCGACGACGCCGCGGCCGCGGCGGCCTGCTTCGTCGCCGCCAACCTGGAGGCGCTGCACGACGTGCACGCCACGCCGCAGATGCTGGCGCGGCTGGAACGCCAGCTCGGCGGCGTGATGCGCCGCAGCAGCGCCTGGGCCGCCGCCCGGCTGCACGATCGCCAGTCGTACGTCGAACAGCTCGCGATCCTCGCGGTGCTGGTCGGCGAGATGGCGGGGCTGGCCGCGCTGCAGGGGCCGGCCGCGGTGGCGAACGTGCAGCGCGCGGCGCGCGGCTACCTGCAGCGCTTCCTGGGGCTGAACCCCGACCATCTGACGCTGGGCGACGACGGGCTGGGTTTCCGGGCCCGCGCGGCGGACGCGCGGGCACCGCTGGCGTCGGCCGCGTGAGCGCGATGGACGTCGCCAGCAGGGTGTCGCCGGCCGCTGTCGGCGCGGGCGCGCCAGGCTGGGCCGAGGCCGCGCACGCGGCAGCGGAGGCCGCGCCGGGGACGTGCACGGCCACGTGGGCCGCGGCGCCGGGGACGGGCACGTCGGCCCCGGCGCCGGTCGCGGGCAGCCGCGCCGACTCGGGCCACGAGGCGGCCACGCTGCAGACCTTCGCCCGCCCGCACGCGCCGGTGCTCGATCCGCTGCGGCCGACCGACTCGGCGCTGCCGGCCGCGGCGCATGCCGGCAGCGAGTTCGCGATGCCCACCGACCAGCTCGTCCCGGCAGCGCTGATCGGCCTGCAGGTGGAGCCGGGGTGGGCCTGGCCGCTGCCGCGGCCCCGGATCGACGCACCGGCGGCCGAGGCGTCGCACCCACCGGCAGCCGCCGCAGCCGAGACCGCCATCGATCACGAGGGCGAGCCCCCGGCGCAGGACCGCGCGGGCGATGACGAGGCGCCGTCGCACGACGATCCGCCCGCCATCGGCGAACTCGGGCTCGACGATCCGCGGCACGCCGACTGGTGCGAGCCGCTGACCCACGCGCTGCGCGAGGCGCTGCGCCACCGCCCGCCGCCGCAGGCGCTGTTGGACGCGGCCGATCAGTGGCGGCGCGGCCGCTGCGTGGTGCTCGCCTGCCCGCAGGGCGCGGACCCGGCCGGGCCGGCCTGGGCCTTCGTGCTGTGGCCGCGCACGCGTGCGGCCGCGATCTCGCGGCTGGCGCTGTGCGGGCTGCGGGTCGACGCCCGGCTGCACTGGGCGAGCCTGCCGCCGGCGGCGGCGTGGCGCCAGGTGCGCGTGGTGAAGGACCACCAGCCGAGGTTCGGGCGGCAGCTGATCACGCTCGACGACGGCGCTGCCGGCAACGGCTCGGTGCCGTGCGAGATCCAGCTCGGGCCGGTGCTGGCCCGCTCGCTGCGCCGCTGCGAGGTGTGCCTGCGCATCGACGCGGCGCGGCGCTTCTGGAAAGCGCTGGGCGCCCAGTGGAGTGCCCGCGTGCTCGTCTGCGCGCGGCCGCTGGTCGCCCCGCGGACCCTGGACATCGTGGAGGCAGCATGCTGATGGCCGTCAAGACACGCGCGCCCGCCGACGCCGATGCCGACGCGGCGAATGCGCCGGCGGCCGGGCTTCAGGCGGCGCTGTCGGCGCTCGGCGACGCCGTGGCGCTGATCGACCGGCGCACGCGGCGGCTGGACTGGACCAGCGCCGCCTGGCTCGCGCTGCAACCCGATCTGCGCACCGGCGCGACGCCGGCCGAGCTCGACCGGGCGCTGCCGGGGCTGGCCGCGGCGATCGACCGGGCCGCGTCCGGGGCCGATCCTGGGTCCGGAGCCGGAGCCTGTCTCGCACCGGCACCCGAAACGGAAACCGAAGCCGCATCCGCACCCGAAGCCGCAGGCGCACCGACAGCTGCAGCCGCCTCCGTGGCCGCCTCCGCGGCCGCCGCCGGGCCTGCACCCGACCCCGCCACGCTGCGCCTCGGCCCGGCCCGCGAATGGGAAGTCCGCCTGGCGCCCGTCGATGACCGCCACCTGCTGCTGCGCCTGACCGACCGCCGCGAACAGGGCCGCGCGGTGCAGCGCCAGCTCGACGATCGCGAGCAGCTGCTGTTCACGTCGCGCGTGATCTCGGTCGGCGAGATGGCGACCACGCTGGCCCACGAGCTGAACCAGCCGATCGGCGCCAGCGCCAACCTGCTGCGCGGGCTGCGCTCGCGGCTGGCGCGCCGCGGCGGCGGCCTCGCGACCGAAGAATCCGACGCGCTGGACCGGGCGATCGACCAGGTGATGTTCGCGTCGCGCGTGATCGCGCGGATCCGCGAGTTCACCCACTCGCACCAGCCGCGCCACACCCGCGTCGACCTGGCGGCGCTGGTGCGCTCCAGCGCGTCGCTGCTCGACTGGGACCTGCGCCGCACCGGCGCCCGCCTGTCGCTCGACCTGCCGGCCGATGGCGCACCCGTGCGCGGGGACGAGGTCATGCTCCAGCAGGTGGTGGTGAACCTGATGCGCAACGCGCTGGACGCCCTGCGCACCGACCCGCCGCCGGACCCGCACCTGGCGCTGCGGCTGGTCGTGGGGCCCAAGGACGCCGAGCTGCAGGTCCGTGACAACGGCTGCGGCCTGGGCGACGACGCGGCGGCGCGGCTGTTCGTGCCGTTCGCGTCGAGCAAGCCGAACGGCATGGGCATCGGGCTGTCGATCTGCCGATCCTTCGTGGAACTGCACCAGGGCCGACTCTGGTTCAGCCGCAATGCCGACCGCGGCGCGACCTTCCACCTGAGCCTGCCGCTGACGGCCGCGGCAACCGCGGCAACCCCGGGACTTGCGCCGCCCGCGGCGACCGCGCCCGTCCCTCCCCTCTCCACCCGAGCTTCGTGAGTCCACCATGAACACACGCACCGTCTACATCGTCGACGACAACACCGAGTTCCGCGAGGCCACGCGCTTCTGGCTCAGCGGCTGCGGCTTCGACGTGCGCACCTGGGGCGATCCGCTGGAGGCCGTCGAGGCACTGTCACGCCGGGACCGCAGCGAGGCGGCCTGCCTGATGCTCGACCTGCGGATGCCGCAGTTGTCCGGGCTGGACGTGCACGACCGGCTGCTCGAACAGGGCGCGCAACTGCCGGTGATCTACATGAGCGGCCATGCCGACGTGCCGCTGGCGGTGCAGGCGATGCAGAAGGGCGCCGTCACGCTGCTGGAGAAGCCCTTCGACGACGAGGCGCTGGAAGCGGCGCTGGACAGCGCGTTCGCCGCCGCCGGCCGGCGCCCGGCCGCGCCCGCCGGCGTCGCCGGCGAGGGACCGGCCGCGGATGGACCGGCCGCGGCCGGGCCGGCCACGGAAGCGCAGGCCCGCTTCGCCATGCGCGAGGCGCGGCTGACGCCGCGCGAACGCGAGGTGCTCGGCCACGTGGTGCAGGGCGTCTACAACAAGAACATCGCCGACCGCATCGGCCTGTCGATCAAGACCGTCGAGCTGTACCGCGCCCGCGGCATGTCGAAGATGCAGGCCCGCTCGGTGGCGGAGCTGACCCGCATGATGGTCAGCCGGCAGGCCTGACGATGGGCACGCGCACCGGCATCGCCACCGGCCGGCCGACGGCCGCGGCCACCTGGTTCGAGGCGGCGACGCCGTTCGGCCCGCTGCGGCTGCGTGTCGCCTCCGCTGCCACCGCTTCAGCCACCACCTCCGCCACCGCCACCTCCGCCGCCTCGGCCGCCTCGGCGATCAGCGCAGCCTCTGCCGCCTGCGCCGGTGCCGGCCATGCCGGCGTCGCGCGCCATGCGGCAGACGCCGCGATCGTCCTGGGCGAAGCCGAGGAACTGCTGGCCGCGCTCGACGCCTGGGCCGGCGGGCCGCTGGACTGGCGCTGGTCGCCGGCGCCGAAGCCGATGCCGCCGGCCGGTGCCGCGGCCTGCGTGCACTGGCGCGGCCCGGCGCACCAGATCGTCTGCCCCTGGGCCTGGCTGCGCGCGCTGCCGCCGCCGGAGGTCGCTCTCGCGGGCATCGCCAGGCAATTGCACTGGCCGGCGGTCGACACGGTGCTCGGCATCGCGCGCCTGTGCCTCGGCGACGACGACTGGCAGCAGCTCGAGCCCGGCGGCGCGGTGCTGCTGCCGCCCTCGCTGATGCCCGGCTGGCAGGGCGCCTTGCGCAGCGCCGGCGAACCGGCGCTCGACGGCGCCGGCGTGGCGGTGGACCTGCGCTCGCCCGCGGCGCCGCGCCTCGTGCCCGGGCGGGCCGCAGCCGCGGCGCCGGGCACCGCCGGCGGCAGCCCGGGCCGCTGGTGCGAAGTGCGCCTCGTGCTGCCCCACCCGCTGGGCGGCGCCAGCCTCGCCGGCTGGTGCGACGACGTGCTCGACACGGCGGACCTGCAGGCCGGTCTCTGGTCGTGCGCGGGCGAGGGGCGCCCCGAACACTGCCTCGCCGAGGGCCGGCTCATCCCCTGGGGCGACGGCTGGGCGCTGGCACTCGCCACGGTGCGGCTCGAACCGCCGGCCGCCGAACACATGCCGTCGAGCGAACACTTTCCAACCACCGAGCGCATGCTGCGCACCGTGCGCCTGCCAGCCAGCGACCACAGGCCGTTCGCCGAACCCGAGAAAGTTTGAACGCCGGCGCGCCGGCGCGCTACTCAGGGGTCCATGGACCTCACGCATTTTTCTCCCTCGTCGGCGCTGCTCACCGTGGTCGTGCTGGCGCTCGCGCCGTTCATCGCGGTGATGGTGACCTCGTTCACCAAGCTCGTCGTGGTGCTGAGCCTGCTGCGCAATGCGCTGGGGCTGCAGCAGGTGCCGCCGAACGTGGTGCTCAACGGCCTGGCGCTGGTGCTCAGCGTGTACGTGATGTACCCCGTGGGCGCCGAGATGGGCGCGCGGCTGGAGGGCATCAACGACATCGGCGGCAGCACCCAGAGCATGCTGAAGGCGGCCGACGCGGCGAAGGAGCCGCTGCGCGAATTCCTGATCAAGCACAGCCGCCCGGTCGAGCGCGCGTTCTTCATGAAGACGGCGCAGAAGGCGCTGAAGCCCGCGCAGGCCGGTGCGCTGACCGACCGCGACTTCCTCGTCGTGATGCCGGCCTTCACGGTCAGCGAGCTGTCGGTGGCATTCGAGGTCGGCTTCCTGATCTTCCTGCCGTTCCTGGTGATCGACCTGGTGATCTCGAACGTGCTGATGGCGATGGGCATGATGATGCTGTCGCCGACCACCGTGTCGATGCCGTTCAAGCTGCTGCTGTTCGTGCTCATCGACGGCTGGGTCAAGCTCACCCACGGGCTGATCCTGACCTACCTCTGATAGCCGAAGCACGGAGCCGGACATGCTGCATGGCGACATCATCCAACTGACCCAGCAGGCGCTGTGGTACGTGCTGCTGCTGTCGACGCCGCCGATCGCGGTGGCGGCGGTGGTGGGCCTGCTGATCGCGTTCGTCCAGGCGGCGACGCAGTTGCAGGAACAGACGCTGCAATACGCCGCGAAGTTCTTCGCGATCGTGATCACGATCTTCATCACCGCCTCGATGCTCGGCGGTGGCCTGTACCAGTTCGGCGACCGGGTCTTCTCCGAGTTCGCCGGCATGGTGCGGCGCTGAGCCCGAAGCGATGGAATCGCTCGTCCTCTACGGCTCCTTCGGCGACCTGGCGCTGCTGCTCGGCCTGTCGGCCACGCGCGTCGCGACGGCTTTCCTGCTGGTGCCGCTCTTCACCGCCGACCTGATCCCGGCGATGGTGCGCAATGCGATGTTCATGGCGATCGCGCTGCTGAGCCTGGCGGTGCAACCCTCGGCCGCGCCGCTCGCGCTGACGGCCTGGCAGTGGGTCACGATCTTCGCCAAAGAGGCCTTCATCGGCGGCGCGATCGGCATCCTGTTTTCCGGCGCGATGTGGGCCTTCGAGGCGGCGGGCCAGGTGATCGATTCCAAGGTCGGCACCACGCAGGCGCAGGTGCAGGACCCGCTGTCGGGCCAGCAGACCTCGCTGAACGGCGCCTTCTTCGCGCGGTTGGCGGGCTGGGTCTTCATGGCCAGCGGCGGCTTCATGGTGATGATCGGCACGCTGCTCGAGAGCTACGCGATCTGGCCGGTGCGCGGTGCGATGCCCACGCTGGCCGCCGGCGGCGTGCAGCTCTTCGAGAGCGAGTTCGGCCGCATCATGGTGCTGACGCTCCTGGTCAGCGCGCCCGCGCTGGTGCTGCTGTACGTGATCGACGGCGTGCTCGGCCTGATCAACCGCTTCGCGCAGCAGCTCAACGTCTTCTCGCTGTCGATGTCGCTGAAGGCGGTGGCCGCCACCTGGATCGTGTGGATCCAGGTCACGAGCCTGGTGCAGTTGCTGCAGGACGACCTGCTGTCGCGCGGCGGCGTCGCGATCCAGGCGCTGCGCCACGTCTTCGGCGGCTGAGGGGGCACCAACGCCATGGCCGACAAGAACGACAGCGGCGACAAGACCGAGAAGCCGACCCCCAAGCGGCTGGAAGACGCGCGCAAGAAGGGCGACGTCTCGAAGAGCAAGGACGTGTCGAGCACCGTCGGGCTGATCCTGTGGCTCGCGCTCGGCGCACTGGTGGCGGGCTATGCCACCACGCGCATCGGCGTGCTGTTCGACAGCCTGTTCGCCACCGTCGGCCAAGGCTGGGCCACCACCGGCTATGCGGGCGCGGCGCGCTCGATCGGCGCGCAGGCGGCCGAGCTGGCGCTGATGCTGGTGGCGATGCTGCTCGGGCCGGTGGCCGCCGTCGGCCTTCTGACCGAGTTCCTGCAGGCCGGGCCGGTGATGAGCTTCGAGAAGATCAAGCCGAAGCTGGAGAACATGAACCCGGTCGAGGGCGTGAAGCGCATGTTCACGCTCGACAACCTGATCGAGCTGCTGAAGTCGGTGGCGAAGACCGCGCTGCTGTTCCTGGTCGGCTGGCTGGTCGTGAAGTCGGCACTGCCGCAGATCGTGGGGCTGGCGCGTTCGCCTTCGCTGCCGCCCGGGGTGATCGGTGAAGTGATGTGGAGCCTCACGCTGAAGCTGATGGCGTGGACGGCCGCGCTCTTCGCGCTCGTCTCGCTGCTCGATGCCGCCTACCAGCGCCATTCATTCGGCAAGAAGATGCGCATGAGCCTGCGCGACATCAAGCAGGAGATGAAGGAGAGCGAGGGCGACCCGCACATCAAGCAGCACCGCAAGCAGGCGCACCAGGAATGGTCGCAGAGCAATGCCCAGCAGGCGGCGCGAAACGCCAATGTGCTGATCGTCAACCCGACGCACATCGCAATCGCGATCGACTACGACCGCGAGACCGCGCCGGTGCCGACGATTGCCGCCAAGGGCGAGGACCACGTGGCACGCGCGATGCGCGCTGCCGCCGAAGAGGCCGGCGTGCCGATCGTGCGCAACATACCGCTGGCGCGCGACCTGCTCAAGCGCAGCGAGGTCGGCGAGATCATTCCGTCGGACCTGTTCGACATCATCGCCGAGGTGATCCTGTGGGCCCGCGAAGTGCGCACGCAGGTCGACGCGCAGCGCTGCGACCAGCCGCTGCCCACGCCACCCCCGCCGCGCCGCATCCCCGTGCCCGGCGAAGACCTGACCCACTACCCGGACCCCGCATGGAACCGTTCGCCCTGAGCTTCGCCAGCATGCTGCTGGCCCTGGCCATCGTCATCGCGCTCGCCTGGATCGCACTGCGCACGATGCGCGCACGCCTGCAGCCCCGCGGGCCCGCGGGCCGCGCCGGCGACGACGCGCTGCGCTTCGTGCGCGCGCTGCCGGTGGGCACGAAGGAGCGCGTGGTGATCGTCGAGCACCGCGGCGAGCGATGGATGCTCGGCGTCGCCGCCGGCGGCATCAGCACGATCGCGCATTGGCCGGCCGAAACGCCATCGAATGGCGCCGCGAATGCGGTGTCTCGACGCGATTCGGATTCGGATTCGGATTCGGATTCGGATTCGGAGTGACCCTGACTCGGGTCGACTCCATCAGTAGGGACGCACCTAGCTGCCGAACGTCCCGACTGTCACGAAGCAGTTGTGTCGCCTTTAATGGAACTGTCCGCGACGCAGATGCAAAACGAAAGAGCAGCTCGTTGTTGGCATACAGGTAGGAACGCAGAACCCCGGAATCCCCGGGGCCATGCGACAGGCAAACGTAACCCGGCGTGCGCAAACCCCAGTCGCATCGCCACACATCAGGAGTGAATCATGGGCGGAGCATTGAACAGCGTTCTCGGCGGCGTCAGCAACCTGGTCAGCGGCGCGCTGAACGTGGCGAGCGCGGTATTCCCGCCGCTCGGCATCGCCACCAGCCTGGCCAACATGGTCACGCAGGGCATCGGCCAGGCGGTCAACACCGCGGCACAGACGCTGACCCAGGTGGCCGGCATGCCGAAGTTCATCGCGCAGGAAATCGGCGACGTCGTCGGCAAGGTCCTCGGCCAGCTGCTGCAGCCTTCGGACCCGGGCTGCGACCAGCACGTGCACGAGCAGTGCGGCCACGACTTCCAGGACTTCCTCAGCAACTTCTGCAACGACGTCGTGAAGGGCACCTGCGACGAGATGAAGGGCGGCTCCAAGGGCGGCGGCAGCTGGTTCGAGGCGCTGGCCAAGGCGCTGGGCAAGGCGCTCGACAAGCAGGCCAAGGACGTGCAGGACAAGGCGAACGCCGTCGAAGGCCAGAACGCGTCGGACAACCCGAGCGGCTTCACCGACCTGCAGTCCGCCTCGCAGCGCATGGGCTTCATGATGAGCGCGGCCGACCAGGTCATCAAGGCGCTGGGTGAAGCGCTGGCGACCGCGGCCCGCAAGCAGTAATCGCCACCGCCGTCGGCAACGACACGCAGGCGGGCGCAACGCAGGCTGCACCTGCGACGGGCTCCACCGACCCGACCGTGCCGGTGGCCGGCTCGGCCCTGGCCGCCGCGTTCCCGCCCGCACCGGCGCCGGATGCCACACCCGACGCGAGCCGCCCGGGCTACCACCTCGTCTTCAAGGGCTTCAAGCTGGCCGGATCGGTCTACTGGGTTCCGGCCGATTCGCCGCAATCGCGGCCCTGGCTGCGCGACACCGGGAACGACGAGGACCGGCGCCACCGCAGCACGCTCGTCCGCCCGGCCCCGGATGCCGCGGCGGCCGATCCGCTCCGCGGCCACCGCGACGACGTGGCACCCGATGCGGCCCCCGATGCGGCGTGAAGGCGAGAATCCGGGCGCCGCGGAGATTCGCATGCCTCGATTCACCCACTGGATGCGCCGGCTGTCGTCGGCCCGGTTTTCAGCCGTTTCGTCGGCCTCGACGTCGGCCTTGATGTCGGCGTTGGAGTCGGCATTGAAGTCGGCCCTGATCGCCCTGGTCGTCGGCGGCCTGCCGGCCGCGTGGGCGGGCGAGACCGGCGCGCTGCTGTACAGCACGGCCGGCCAGGCGGCCCGCTTCGACCTCGCGAGCGGCCGCCTGTCGGAAAGCGCGCTGGCCGCGTCGACGACGCGCCTGCTGGGCCATGCGAACGGCCTGCTCGCCGAACTGGAGGTCGACACCTCCACCCGCGCGCACCCGAACCACTACACCGCGCGGCTGCGGCGGGTGGCGGGCGGCGCGCTCGAGGCGGTCGGCACGCTGCCGGCGTTCGACATCGAGGGCGGCCGCATCAGCGGGCCGTTCCAGCCGGCGCCGGATGCGCAGCACTTCGCCTCGCAGACGCAGCAGAGCGCCGGCCTCGGCCAACCCTACGTCGACCACGTGCTGGTGTTCGACCGCTCGGCCCGGGTGGTGGCCCGCCTGCGCGGGCTGCGCGACCCGGCATGGCTGGGCAACGACCGGCTGGTGGCCGCGAGCGACGACGGGCTGTACCTGCTGAACCTGCGGGACTTGCGTGGAGGCCCGTCGCCGGCCGCGCGCATCGGCCGCGTCGGCCCGGCACCGGAGCGGCCGTCGGTGTCGCCCGACGCCGGCGCGATCGCGTTCGCGCAGGGCGGTTCGATCTGGCGCATCGGCATCGACGGCAGCGGCCTGACGCGCCTGACGCTGCCGCACGCCGGCCAGAGCTGGCCGGCCTGGAGCCCCGACGGCACGAAGCTGATCGTGCCGCGCAGCGACTGCCCGCTGATCGGCGCCGGCCGCGGCGCGCCCGAGCTGGCCGTGGTGTCGTCGACGCAGCCGGACCAGGACATCGTCCAGGCGCCGCGGATCATGCGCGACGGCCGGGTGCCGCTGCGGGCTTGCGGGCCGGTGTATTGGACGCGGTAGGGTGGCGCCCCGCCCTCGCCGTTCTTGCGGCTGAGGCAGGTCAATAATCAGGTTGCGCAAGACCTCGCCAAGGTGAATCCATGAACGAGCCGCTGCCCGCGCGCCTGACCCGCGACTATGGCAGCGGCTTCAGCCACTCGGGCCTGACGCGCATGGCCAAACTCTTCGACTGCCTGCCGGACGAAAACATGGTTGCGACACTGTCGCAACAATTGAGCTGGTCACATTTTGTCGAGCTGATCAAGATCGACGACCCCACGCGGCGCGCGTTCTACACCGACGTGTGCGCCCAGTCGCGATGGTCGGTGCGCACCTTGCGCGAGCGCATGGACGGCCTGCTGTTCGAGCGCACCGCCATCGCCAAGCAGCCCGAGCAGGTGATCCACCGCGAACTGGCACAGCTCGGCCAAGGCGCCAGTACCAGCCCGGCGCTGTACCTGAAGGACCCCTACCTGCTGGACTTCCTGGACCTGAAGGACGGCTTCACCGAAAAGGATCTGGAGAACGCCATCCTCGCCGAGCTGGAGCGCTTCATCCTGGAACTGGGCAGCGACTTCGCCTTCATGGGCCGACAGAAACGCATCCAGGTGGGCGGGCACGACTACTACATCGACCTGCTGTTCTTCCACCGCCGGCTGCGCCGCCTGGTGCTCATCGAGCTGAAGTTGGGCGAGTTCAAGCCCGAGCACAAGGGCCAGGTGGAGCTGTACCTCAAGTGGCTGGCCAGGCACGAGCAGCAGCCCGGCGAAAACGCCCCCATTGCCATCATCCTGTGCAGCGACAAGGACGCCGAGGTGGTGGAGCTGATGGACCTGGAGCCTGATCACATCCACGTGGCCGAGTACTGGCTGCAACTGCCGCCCCCGGAGGTGTTGCAAGCGAAGCTGCACAAGGCGTTGATGGAAGCAAGGGCGCGCTTGGAGTACCGGAATGCAGTGGGCGACGAGAAATGAACCCGGCCCCCATCGTTCGCGTGAACAACATTCGCAACGGCCAGATCGAAACGCGCCACCTCCACCGGCGCAATCGAGCCCGGATCAACGCGGGACCGCTCAAGTCTCCGGGTTGGCCGCGTCGGCTTCCACGCGCCCCGCACTCCCCGCGCGCGCCGCGCGCCGCGTGCGCGTCGCGCGGGCTGCTGCCAGCGGCCGCGGCGGATCGGCGAGCGACGGCAGGCGGCGCCGGGACGCGAGCACGGCGCCGATGTCGCTGGCCGCGCTGTCGATCAGCACCAGCGCGGCATGCTCGGCGCCGGCCGGGTCGCCGGCGATCACCGCGTCGAGGATGGCGCGGTGCAATGGCAGCGACTGCGCCGCCGCGTCCGGCCGCGACGTCGACAGCTCGAAGCTCGTGCGCAGCAGCGCGCCCAGCGCCTTGCCCATCTGCACGAGCAGCCGGTTGTGGCTCGCGTGCAGCAGCCCCTGGTGGAACGCCAGGTCGCTGCGCACGTAGTCGCCACCGTCCTCGATCGCGGCTTTCATCCCGGCGAACGCGGCTTCGAGCTGCGCCAGGTCGGCCGGCTCGGCACGCACCGCGGCGAGCCGCACCGCGGCGGGCTCGACCGTACGGCGCAGCTCCTGCAGGTCACGCAGGAAGTCGCGCGAGATCCCGGTGCGGCCGTGCCACGCGACGACGTCGGGATCGAACCAGTTCCAGCGGTCCGACGGCAGCACGCGCGTGCCGACCTTCGGCCCGGTGGTCAGCACCCCCTTCGCGACGAGCGACTTGACCGCCTCGCGCACGACGCTGCGGCTGACGCCGAACTCGTCGCACAACAGCGGCTCGGGCGGCAGCACGCCGCCGGCCGCATAGCGCCCGCCGACGACCGCCTCGCCGAGCAGGTCCAGCGTGTTGCCGAGGACGTTCTTGATCCGCTTCACCGTGTAGACCCCAGTCCCGAACCGGGCTGCCAATCATATGATGATCTGATGTTTGAGACAGCGCCCGCCGGCCGTCGCGTCGCCGCCGGCAGCGCGCGCGAGCCGCCGCGACGCAGCCCTCCCCGATCGACACCACAGGAGACCGAACCATGCTGCTGCGACATTCCATCGCCCTCGCCGCCGCGTCCGTGCTGGCCGGCACCGCCCTCGCCGCGCCGCCCAAGGTGGTGTCCGGCCCGGGCGAGAACCCGGGCTGCTACACGCCGTGGGAAGCCAAGACGAAGTTCTTCCAGTTCCCCGCGAAGCCGGGGCCGTACCGCGTCGCGCTGGCCAACGGCTACATCGCCAACACCTGGCGCATCCAGATGATCAAGACGGCCAAGGCCTACGCGGCGCAGCCGGAGGTGGCCGCGAAGCTGAAGGAGTTCAAGGTCGTCTCCACCGGCGAGGATGTCGCCGCCCAGATCGCCGCGGTGAACAACTTCATCGACTCCGGCTTCGACGCGATCGTCGTCAACGCGCAGAACCCGGCTGCCTTCAAGCCGGTGATCAAGCGCGCCAACGATGCCGGCGTCGTCCTCGTCGCGTACGACAACATCCTCGACACCGAGGAGGCGATCAACGTCAACGTCGACCAGAAGGGCCTGGGCATCTACTGGGCCGAATGGCTCGTCAAGCACGTGCCCAACGGCGGCAAGGTGCTCGAGGTCCGCGGCGTCTCGGGCACCTCGGTCGACCGTGACCGCCACGACGGCATCCACGAGACGTTCAAGAAGTCCGGCAAGAAGTGGGACGTGGTCGAGGTGATCGGCAAGTGGGACGATCCGACGGCGCAGAAGGTGTCCGCCGATGCGATCGCGGTGCACAAGAAGTTCGACGCGATCACCGCGCAGGGCGGCGACACCGGCGTCGTGCAGGCGATGATCGACGCGAAGCATCCGTTCGTGCCGTTCGGCGGCGAGACGGAGAACGGCTTCCGGAAGTTCTGCGCGAAGTATTCGAGCCAGGGCCTGAAGTGCGCGTCCGCCGGCACCGGGCCCGCCCAGGTGGCCGTGGCGATGAAGGTGGCGCTGGCGGCGCTGGAGGGCAAGGTGCTGCCGCAGTCGGTGAAGCTGCCGCTCGCCAAGGCCGAGGATCCGAACCTGAAGGACGGCGCGGACTACTACGACAAGCAGTCCGACAACTTCTTCGTCGGCAACTCGTTCCCGACCTGCGGCATCAACTTCTCGGCGCAGGAAATCATGGGCCAGAGCGAAGCCAACAAGTAGGCCCCGCCCGCACGCGCGCCGCGCCGGAGCCCACCGATGAGCCTGTTCGTCATGGAGGGCGTCTCGAAGCGCTACGGCGGCGTGCGCGCGCTGCAGCAGGCCGACCTCGTCGTCGAGGCCGGCCGCATCCATGCCGTGCTCGGCGAGAACGGCGCCGGCAAGTCGACGCTGATCAAGGTGATGGCCGGCGTCGTCGCACCGGACGAAGGCCGCATGCTGCTCGACGGCCGGCCAGTGTCGTTCGCGTCGCCGGCGGCTGCCGCCGCGGCCGGCATCGTGTGCATCTTCCAGGAGCTGTCGCTGATCCCCGACCTGTCGGTCGCGGACAACATCGGCATCGCCCACCCGCCGCGGCGCCATGGCCTGATCGACCGCACCGCGCAGCGGCGCCTGGCGGAAGACGCGCTGGCGCGCGCCGGCGCGGCAGACATCCATCCCCTCGCGCTGGTGCGGGACCTGTCGCTGTCACGCCGCCAGATGGTCGAGATCGCCAAGGCGCTGGCGCGCAAGCCGCGCATCCTGATCCTCGACGAGGCCACGTCCGCGCTGACCGCGGCCGACGTGACGCGGATCTACGCCGTGCTGAAGCGCCTGCGCGCCGAGGGGATGGCGCTGGTCTACATCTCGCACCGCATGCACGAGATCGTCGAGCTCGCCGACGAATGCACGGTGTTCTGCAACGGCCGCAGCGTCGCGAGCTACGCGGCCGGGACGAAGACCGACCAGGAGGTCGTCGAGCTGATGATCGGGCGCGAGATCAGCCAGGCGTTCCCGCCCAAGTCGCGGGCCGCGCCGGCGCGCGGTGCGGTGCCGCGCCTCGAGCTGCGCGGGCTCTCGTGGGACCACCGGCTCGACGACATCTCGCTCGCGCTGCATGCCGGTGAAGTGATCGGCCTCGGCGGCCTGGACGGCCAGGGCCAGCGCGAGCTGCTGCTGGCGCTCTTCGGCGTGCTGCGCGGCACCACCGGCGAGATGCGCATCGACGGGCGCCCGGTGCGCATCCACGCGCCGAGCGACGCGCGGCGCCCCGGCATCGGCATGGCGCTGATCCCCGAAGACCGCAAGACCGAAGGGCTGATGCTGCCGATGTCGGTCGGCGAGAACCTGTCGTTCGCGGCGCTGCCGCAACTCGCGCACTGGGGCGTCGTCGACCGCCGGGCCGAGGGCGAGGCGATCGAGCGCATGGTCCGCATGCTCGGCGTGCGCAGCGACGGCGCGGCGATGCCCGCCGGCTCGCTGTCGGGCGGCAACCAGCAGAAGCTCGTGATCGGCAAGTGGCTGCTGACCGCGCCGCGCATCATCCTGCTCGACGATCCGACGCGCGGCATCGATGTCGGCACGAAGCAGGAGATCTACCAGCTGCTGCGGCGGCTCGCCGACGAGGGCGCGGCCATCCTCTTCTACTCGACCGACTACGACGAGCTGATCGGCTGCTGCGACCGCGTGCTCGTGATGGTCGAAGGTGCGATCGAGCGCGAGCTCGTCGGCGCCGAGATCACCGAGCGCGCGTTGATCAGCAGCGCGCTCGCGATCGGCCCGGCCGGGCCATCGGCGCGCGCGCCGGCAACGCCATGACGCGCGGCGACTGGCCCTACCGGCTGCGCGAGCACCGCGGCACGCTGCTCGCGCTGGCCGCGTTCCTGCTGATGTTCACCATCTACGCGAGCAACCACCCGGCGGGCCTGAACCCGAACGTCGCCAACACCGCCGCGAACAAGGGCGTGCTGCTCGCGATCGTCGCGATGGCACAGACGCTGGTCGTGCTCACGTCGGGCATCGACCTGTCGGTCGGCATGGTGCTGGTGCTGTCCAACTGCCTCGCGTCGACGATCGTCGTCGGCTCGCCGCTGCAGGTGGCGCTCGGCGTCTCGGGTGTGCTCGCCACCGGGGCGCTGTGCGGCGCCATCAACGCGCTGATCGTCATCCACGGCCGGCTGCAGCCGATCGTCACCACGATCGCCACCGGCGCCGTCTACTACGGCGCCGCGCTCGCGCTGCGGCCCGTGCCCGGCGGCGACTTCGACGGCACGCTCGGCGACGCGCTGACCGGCAAGATCGCCGGCTGGCTGCCCGCGAGCCTGGTGCTGCTCGCCGCGCTCGTGCTGTTCGTCTGGCTGCCGTTCCGGCGCTCCGAGACCGGCCGCGCCGTCTATGCGATCGGCTCGGCGGAGGTGGCGGCCTACATGTCGGGCGTGCCGATCCGGCGCGCGAAGTTCGCGGCCTACACGCTGTCCGGCGTGCTCGCCGCGGTCGCGGGGCTCTTCGTCACCTGCATCACGTCGTCGGGTGAAGCATCGGCCGCGAACGGCAACACCTACACGCTGTATTCGATCGCCGCGGTCGTGCTCGGCGGCGTGTCGCTGTTCGGCGGCTCGGGCAGCGCCGTCGGCGCGATCTTCGGCGCGCTGATGTTCCGCACGATCGGCGACCTGCTGTTCGTCTTCAACCTCGATCCGCTGTGGCAGCCGCTGTTCCAGGGCGTCGTGCTCGCGGCGGCGGTGTGCCTGGGCGCGCTGCGGCTGCTGCGCGTGCGCAACCGGCTCGACCTCTATGGCTGACGCGGCCACCGCCACGCGGCCGGCATCGCTGTGGGCGGCCGTGCGCCGCCGCGCCGACCCGGCGATCGTCTCGGCATTCGCCTGCATCGCCGTGCTGCTGCTCGTCGGCAGCCTCTATTCGAGCAGCTTCCTGTCACCCGAGTACCTGCTGCAGCAATTGAAGGTCGCGGCCTTCCTCGGCGTGATCGCGACCGGCGCGATGATCGTGATCCTGCTCGGCCAGATCGACCTGTCGGTGCCGTGGGTCGTCGCGGTCGGCGGGATGATGGCGAGCGCCGCCACCGCGTGGGGGCCGCTCGGGCAGGCGCTCGCGATTCCGTTCGGCGTCTCGTGCGGCATCGCGCTCGGCCTCGTCAACGGCGCCGGCGTGGCCTACCTGCGCCTGCCGTCGATGGTCGTCACGCTCGCGGTCAATGCGATCGCGCAGGGATTGATGGTCGTTCACACCGGCGGCTTCTCGCCGCAGGACGCGTCTTCGCAGGCGATGCGCTACCTCGCCACCGGGCGGACGCTGCTCGGCATCCCGAACGCGCTGCTCGTCTGGGCCGCGATCGGCGCGTTCGCGGTGTTCCTGCTCACGCGCACGACCTTCGGCCGCACCGTCTACGCGATCGGCAACCGCGAGCGCGCGGCGTACCTGTCGGGCGCGCGCACTCGGCTCGTCGTGCTGGCGAGCTTTGCGATCGCGGGCGGGCTGTCGGCTTTCGGCGGCGTGCTGCTCGCCGGCTACGCGAGCAAGGCGGCGCAGGCGATGGGCGACCCGTACCTGCTGCCGGCGATCGCATCGGTGGTGCTCGGCGGCACATCGATCCTCGGCGGCCGCGGCAACTACCTCGGAACGGTCGCGGGCGTCATCCTGATCACGCTGCTGCAATCGATCCTGTCGGTGATGCAGATCGAGGAATGGGGCCGCCACGTGATCTATGGCACCGTGATCGTCGCGATGCTGCTGGTCTACGGCCGCGGGCGGCGCACTGGAGAGTAAGCACATGAGCGACGACACCTTCGAGACGATCGACCCGCGCTTTCAGCGCCTGCACTTCGGCAGCGCCAGGCTCGAGCAGCTCTTCACCGGCTGCCGCTGGGCCGAAGGGCCGGCGTGGTTCCCGGCCGGGCGCTACCTCGTCTGGTCAGACATCCCGAACGACCGCATGCTCCGCTGGGACGAGACCGACGGCTCGGTCTCGGTGTTCCGCCAGCCGGCGTGGAACAGCAACGGCCACACCGTCGACCGCGAAGGCCGGCTCGTCTCGTGCGAGCACCGGGGCCGATGCATCTCGCGCACCGGGCACGACGGCCGGCGCGTCGTGCTCGTCGACCGCATCGACGGCCAGCGCTTCAACTCGCCGAACGATGTCGTCGTCAAGTCCGACGGCACGGTCTGGTTCACCGACCCCAGCTACGGCATCGACTCCGACTACGAAGGCGACGCAGCGCCGAGCGAGATCGGCGCGCGCCATGTGTACCGCTTCGATCCGGGCAGCGGCAGCGTCGCCGCAGTCGCGACCGACTTCGTGCAGCCGAACGGGCTCGCGTTTTCGCCGGACGAATCGCTGCTCTACATCGTCGACACGGGCCGCACGCATGTCGACGGCGGGCCGCACCATGTGCGGCGCTTCCGCGTCGGCAGCGACGGCATGTCGCTTTCCGGCGGGGAGGTGTTCTCGGTGTGCGAGCCGGGCCTCTATGACGGCCTGCGCATCGACGTGCACGGCAACCTGTGGCTTTCGGCCGGCGACGGCGTACATTGCCACGCGCCCGACGGCATGCTGCTCGGCAGGATCCGGGTGCCGGAGGTGGTTGCGAATGTGTGCTTCGGGGGGGCGAAGATGAATCGGCTGTTCATCTGCGGGACGACGTCGCTCTATGCGGTGTACCTGAATACCTGCGCGGCGCCGCGCGGTGGGGGTTGATCGCGACTGTGCGCGAACTCTCGCGACGGGCCGCGACGTCGCGCCGGTGACGGGGCCGCCGTCCGAGTTGCGCAGCCGGAGATGGGTCGGCCGAGAGGATCGTGGCGACTTCGGCGACCGGTCGCGGCTCAAGGGTCGCGGCATCCTGTGCGACCTGTTCGATAGCGGGCCGGTGATCGGCATCTGCAACGCCTACGGAGAGCTGACGGATCGACAGCTTCAGACTGATAGCGGTCTTTCGGCTGCCATCGCTGGATGACTGCTTCTGGCGCGAGCGGCCGTTCAACTCGGCGACGACGATCCTGCTGCCTGAGGAATACTGATCCGGCTGTTGCTGCGGGCCGCCGGGCCCGCAGCAACAGGGACGTTCGGCGTCCCCCTACTCGTCGCGCTGGCTCACCACATGAAGCCGCGTCGGCTTCGCTGGCTTCGCAGACCCCTTCGCGCCGCCGGCGAGGCCGGTCAGCGCCAGGCCGAACACGAGCTGATCAAGGTCTTCGACATGGACGCACAGATCGCTCGCGATGTCGCCCTTCGAAATGCTCTCGCTCCGCAGGGCGGCAAAGACCTTCTGAAGAATCTGCGACGCTTCGCGATGCCCTTCAGCGGGTTCGCGCTTCCGGTAACCGCGCTTGGCGATCTCGATACATAGCGACTGATAGTGCCAGTCGCTCAGCGCGCCCACCGCGTGCAGCCTGTAATTCAGCGCCGCTACGGAGACGCTCCAGTACTTCTTGAGCTGAATCAGATGCTCGACGCTCGCCATGTACGGCGCGTGCGCCAGCACGCTTGCGCGCGGCATCAGGAACGCCGATGCGAACGCATCGGCCTGCTTCTCGGCCTCGCGGCCTTGCGGCGAGCCATGGCGGTGAAGCACGAGATGCCCCAACTCGTGCGCCGCATCAAAGCGGTTGTGCTCTGCCGACTTCTTGGTGTTCAGGAACACGAAGGGCGTGTTCGTGCGCCACATGGAAAACGCATCGACCTCCATCGCATCGACCGAAAGCGAGTAGACGCGCACGCCCTTGGCTTCGAGCAGATGGACCATGTTCTTGATCGGCAACTCGCCGAGGCCCCATTGCTGGCGCAGCGTGCGCGCCGCCGCTTCCGGGTTGTCTTCGCGGCTTAGATCCGGTAGGTCCGATGGCGGCAGCTCGAACCGTTCCTCGATCCACTCATTGAGCATGAGCGCGATCGCACCAGCGCCGAGCGCGGTGTCGCGCTGGCCTGCCGTCATCTTGGAAAGCGCACGGAAGCTCGCGACATCGGGTGTCGGCTCGTCGAGATCGTCGCCGAAGAAGAACGCGACCGGAAACGCCAGCTCTTCGCACAGTCTGCCAAGGCGCTCGTCATCCGGCCCGAACTCGCCCTTCTCGTAGGCGGAGATCGACCGCGGCTCAACGCCTACGGCCTTGGCGAGCTTCGTCATAGTCAGCCCGCGACGCTTGCGGGCGAGGGTCAGCCTGGTCGGGTTAAACAGCGCATGCGCCGTCATGGCCGTCGCTTCACAGCAACGTCGATGTCGGGCTGTTGCGGCGGCGTCGGCGGGGCCACTTCGAGAACGTCCGGATCGGTTGGGATGGCCCCAAGGATGATCCGCTCCTGCCAGCCGTCCACGCGCCCGTCCGGGCCCATGGATGTCGGCAACGAGAGTTCGCAGCGCACTTCGCCTTGGGAGCGATGCACCAGCAGAATCCAGGTGGTGCGTTGCTGGTCCTGACCCAAGGGCCGCGAGGCTTGCGGCAACTCGACGGGCGGGAAGATCAGGTCGAGGGTCAACTGGTTCGACGTGACGGCCTCAGCGGTGCTCGGCCCCTTCGACGACTTGGTGGTGGGTTGCTCCTCGGCGCGGCCCGTTGCTGCATCGCCGGTCGCAACGGCGATGGCGACCGTGCCGGTGCCGTTGATCACCAGTGAGTAGTTGTTCTCGTCCGAGCGTTCCCAGCCTTCGGGCAGCAGGTACTCCCGCAGGCTCCGGACCATCATGGCCCAGGCGCTGAAGCCGGGGAAGAGCGGCGGATCGTTTGGCGTGCAGGAAATGAAGGCAATGTAGCCGCGCCGGACGGTCTCGCCAAGCCGCTCCGCCTTGAGGCCGAGCTCGCCCAGGCGGTCTTCGACGGCTTGCGGCTGTACGTGGGTCAGGGTCATAGGGAAATCCTCTTTTCGGGGCGCAGCCCAACTTCCGGTTTTTATACCTTATTCAAGAAGGAAAAACAAGAAGTTGGCGAAGATTCATCCCCAGGCACCTCCGCCGCTGACTGGCGGCGGTCAGGGGCCGACAGCGCCAGCCCGCGCCCTCGCGGGCGGCCTCACCGTCAGTCACAAATACGGTGTCGCGTACCCGACGAATTCATCATGTTCCGACCGAGCGGTCTTCCAGTACCTGGCCCCTTCGGGCTGCTCTCTTTCCTCGCAGACCGTCAGGAACAGGCGATGCTTGGCACGCGAGACTCCAACGAAGAAGGCGGAGCGCTCGGCGTCTTGGTCACCCCAGAACGTCTGTGTCTCAATACCCAGCACCACGACCGTATCGAACTCCAGACCCTTGCTCTTGTGGATCGACATGATGCGCACGGCTCTGTCGCCCGAGAAAGAGGCAAGGGCTGTCGCTGGATCAGAGCCTTCGGACAACAGCGTGTGCGCGCGGTCAATCGTCGCGTCGATCTGCTGTTGCAGATAGTCTCCCTGGGTGTACTCCGATGCGAGCCCGACCACGGCATCGCGCCCGACGATGTCGAGCAGCTCGCTCACCACCTCTCGTAGATCGTCGAGGTCCGCCAGATCGGCCTCTTCCGATCCGAGCCTTTGTTTGACGGTCGCGATGAAGCGGTTCCACCGTGATCGCGCGCGGTACTCGTTCTCCAGATCGAGCCCACGCCCGAACACCACAAGGTCGAGGAGGCGTCGAAAGGGACCGGGCTGTCGCTGTCCAGTCGCAACGAGAAGGAAGTCCACGATCAGGTTTGCGACCGGGTCGGACGCCAGATTCTGCGTTGCGTCCTCATCCCGAAAGGGCACGCCTCTAGCATCAAGCGCGGCTCGCAGCTTCTGGCAGTAGAGGTTCTGCTGCTTGCTGACCAGCACCGCGATCTCTGAAGGATTCGCACCGTCGTCATCGATCCACGTGCGCACAGAGTCTGCGAGCGTCTCTGCTTCATGATCATCGTTGTCGAACCGCAGAACCTCGATCTCCCCTTCATCCCCTGGAAGGGCAGTGTCGTCGAGTGCAGCCGGTGGGTCCATGACGCGCACCATGGCGTTCTGCATGCGGCGCAACCTCGGCTCCGACCGGAAGTTCTGATAGAGGTTGAGCGGATGTGCGTCGAAGTCTTCCGCGTAGGCCTCAAAGATTCCCTCAAGCGCCCCGGCCCATCCCATGATCCGTTGCTTCGTGTCGCCAACCGCCGTTAGCCGAACACCCGTACCCTGAAAACAAGCCTTGATGAGGTCATATTGCGCATCCGTGCAGTCCTGAAACTCATCAAGGAACACATGGCTGTAGGTCTGACGGATCGCGTTGCGTGCGATCTGACTGGACTCCACGATCTGGACCGCGAGCGGCACCATGTCATCGAAGGTTATGGATCGCCTCTGAACACGGTGCTTCCCGATGCTGTAGTCCGAATCAAGAGCATCCTGTCCGGTCAGTACCGGCCTGAAGCGGTCGATGATGCGTTTCGCGAACGCATGGAACGTGTGGCTGTCAAAGCGCGCCGCAAGGTCTGGCCCGCAGCGCTTGCGGACCCGGGCCTTGAGGTTCTGGCTGGCATCGACCTTGAACGAAATCGCCAGGATGCGCTTGGGATATCGGCACGCCCCGGTGCGCAGCAGGAAGTCGGCACGCTGCGCCAGCATCTCTGTCTTGCCTGCGCCCGGACCGGCGGTCAGCGCCAGGTTGCGGTCGATCTCCTTGGCCGCGGCCAGCGCGTTCGGCTCAAGAGAGAGACCGTCTGCCGGTGCCCATTGTTCGGCCCTTATCATTCGGGCAGGCCCGCGAGCTTTTCCTCAACCGCATCGAACATGCGGTCGAGCACATCGGGCATGTCCTCGATGAGCTTCTCGTCATCCAGGTTCGCCATCGCGCGGATATGCGAGGTGGGCTTGCTGTCGAGCTTGAACCTCTGGTGGTAGGCATCGAAGTAGCTCTGCTGCTCTTCAGAGTACTGACCCTCAAGCACGTCATGACTTTTGCCAAGCACGGCCTTGATCGTGTCGTCGTCGGGCTCCTCCAGATCGTCGTCCTTCACGCGATAAGCAGCCGGGTAGTGCGTCATCATCATGAAGTCGAGATCGAGCGGCGTGGAAAAGTAGACCCCGAGCGCCTCAAGACGGGCAATCCAGCCCAGATCGCCAAGCATGATCCCGTCGTCGGAGTTCCACTTCGGGATGTCGTCGATCTCTTCCTCCGTCAAGTCGTTGCCGTCGATGTCGGAATAGCTCAGAAGCTGATTGGCGGCGTACTTGATGCGGCCCCATCCGCCCTGATAGCGCGCGACATCAAGGTCAAGCAGGGTGACGTGCGGGATGCCAAGGCCGTTCAGGAGCCGCCAGAGGTGATTAACGTGCCGCCCGCCGAGGGGTGCTACTGAGATGGATGCGTCATCGGCGAGGATGCCTCGGGCCTCCAGCAATCGCGGAAGCACGATCTGCTCGCTGTCACCTTCACCCAGGATGACCAGCCGAGAGAAGTAAAGCTCCGGGAAGGCCTGGACGCCTTCGCGGACAAACTTCTGTGCGGACGCGTCCGTCGGAAGCTCGATGCTCTTGACGACGGTGCTCCGCTCTTCGTTCAGGCGAAGGTAGCGGACCGACTCTGGCGGCACCCGGCGCAAGAGCGAGGGCGCGTGCGTCGCCACCAGCGCCTGACTGTCTTGTCCCTCGGCGAACGTCGTCAGCGTCCGGACGACCCGTCCGAGATAGTGGGGCGACAAGCTGTTCTCGGGCTCTTCGATGGCGATGAGCGTGAAGACGGCAGGCCGCAGCTTATCGATGTCAAACGCTTCGGCCAACTCGCCGCTCAGGACTTTGCTACCGATGTCGTGCATGGCGAGCACCAGAGAAACGTAGAGCAGGGACTGCTGTCCGTCACTGAGCCGGGTGAAGTCCACGATGCTCTCGCCATGGCCGGGCGTGAATCCGATGCTCAGATGCCGCAGAAGGTTCTCAATCTCGTTCCGCCCGAATGAGACTGACGGGTTTGTGTAGTGGCTTCCCTTGTGTAGGCCGCCCCACTGGCCGGTGAGTGCGGCGGCGATCCCTCCGATGGCAGCGTTGTCTCGGAGTTCATCGCCAATCTGTTCCGTCAGCGTGCTGATCTCCTCGCGCTCTGCGCTCCAGTCCGCTGATCGCAGCGCTCGCCCGAGCAGCGCGTTGGCAGAGTAGGAGATGTGGTCGGCAGGGTCGCGTCGTGCTGGCAGGTAGTGGACCTGGATAGAGCTACGATCCTGCTTTGATACGCGGCTCTCTTCGGTTGGATTTCCGTCGTCGTCTTCGCTGATGACGAACGTGAAGCTCTCTTCGATATCGTCGTCCTGATCGATGGTCGCTTTCAGCCGGAAGCGAACCTGCGCCGGGCCTTCTGCCGCTACCAGTTGCATGTGCGCGAAGTTGCCAGGCACAGCCGGAAGTGCCGCCTCGTCGGCACCATCCTGTTCCAGTTCGGGAAACTCGAAGTCCGCTTCTATCCAGAGGGTCCGCTGTTCAGGGGCGTCCTCCGGCGCTTCGCTCGCCGGGACGTGAAAGTCTGATCGCTTGATCCGCCGCTGCGCGGGATCGAGGCCGAACATGCGGGCGAGGGCCTGAAGTACGGCGGTCTTACCTGCGCCGTTTGGCCCGAGCAAGAACGTCATGTCGGTCAGCTCGACCACGGTGGGTTCCGGACCGAAGGAGCGGAAGTTGGATAGTCGAAGTCGAACGAGTTTCATGTAATCTCCCTGGAGCGATCCCCATAGATAGCCGTTTCCAGACGATCTTTGAAGGCTGAACTTGTACTACTGCGGCACGTGGAACACGAGCACAGTCACGATCAGCTCGCGGTTCTTGTCGCCGTTGGCATGGAAGCTGTACCGGAAGCCGCTTTCATGCGGCCAGTCGATGGCGCGTTTGAAGTTGGCGTGCGCCTTGGCGGTGGCGTCGATGCCTGAGAGCACCGTTGAGGTCTCGGTTCCCCGGTTGAACACGAGGATCGCGGTCTTGCCGTCGCGCCAGGTCGCGTAGCTGAGGAGCTGGTCGATGGCCTCGCCGAAGGCCTTCGGACCCTTCCAGAACTTGCACTCGGCGATGAAGACGTTGCGGTCGCCCTCGCGCAGGAGGATGTCAGTCTTACCTGCCATGTTGAAGGTCTCAGCCATCGCCTTGCCCTCGAACTGACCGTTGAGCTGCACGAGGAAGTGCTGGCGCAGCGCCTCTTCGTTCATCGCTTTGAAGGCATCTGGGCTGCGCTCCATCACGAGCGCCATGTCCTGCACCACTTTCAGGATGTGCTCATATAGCTCCATCGCGAGCGCCGGTTCGGGCTTGAACTGCGCCGTCGTCGCCGGTGGCAGGGTTGGGACGGCCTTGCGCTTCACGGTCGGGAGCGCATAGGTCTTCGGCGCGTCGGCGCGCCGTCGGATCGGAATGCCGAGGGCATCTGCGCGCTGCAACTGCGCCAGCAGGCGCTCACGCCGCTGGCGGATCGCCTGTTGCGCTGCGGCGGGCAGGCCCTGGTTGTGGGCGTCGATCATCGGGCGCTGCCAGCCAAGATGCTGCTCGATGTCGCGCAAGGTCTGATCGACGAGCGCGCGGATGTCGCGCGGCTGATCGGCAGGGGTGTCGTAGCGCAGGACGATCTCGTTCTTCTCGATGACAGCGCGGGGCGGGTTCATCGAGTACGTGTTGGCCTTCGCGTAGAACAGTTCGCTTTCGCCCTCAAACGGAATGCGGACCTCGACGCGCTCACCCGCCACCATGGCCGGGCGGCTGCGGTCGTCGATCCAGCGCATCGGGTCATGCCGGACATCGACGGGTGTGTCCTCGTGGTCGGCGTACCACTGATCGCGCAGCAGCGTGATCGGCGTGATGCCATGCTTTTCGACCAGGTAACGCTTCAGGTCCTCAGGCGGTGTGTTGAGCAGGCGGTTCTCGTCGAGCCCTTCGACCTCCTGCTGCATCTTCTGCATGGTGAGCCGGATCGAGTGATCGAGATCGTGGGTGACGAACAGCAAGCCTTTGCTCTTGTCGATGCTGCCAAGCATGGTGTGCCTTCCTTCGTTGTTGTTGTCAGCCATTCCTACGCCGCGACCTCAGCGCCCGCGAAGGTCGCTGCGTCGGGTGTGTGCCCCTGCCGCTGGCCGATCAGCGCCGCGTAGCCCTTCAGGTAGTACTTGTTGGGTTCGTTGACGCCGCGCGTCTGCGAATGCTCGCGGTCCACGCCTTCGAGCAGGCCCGCGCCAATCAGCAGGCTGATCGCCCGGCGGATGTCGCGCTCGGGGATGCGCGTGCGCTCGAAGATGGTCTCGTAGGACGCCATCGAGTAGGCAATGTAGTTACCCCGGATCGACGCGAAGTACAGATAGAGCTTCAGCGCATGCAGCTCGTGCTTCGAGCGCATCGTGAAGTTCTTGAACGGCACGATCACGTTGCCGTTCGTGATGGCCTGGCACGGCAGCTTGAAGAAGCGGTGCTCGGCAGGCCAGGTGATCTTGTAGCGGCGCTTCTGGTGCGAGCCTTGCGGCGCGATCAGGCCGAGGGCCTGAAGCCGCTGCAAGCCCGCCGAGATCAGCGCGCGTGAAAGCCCGGTCGCTTCGCCGAGATCGACATATGTGCCCTCGGCGACCGCATGGAACTGGTTCTGCTCGTCGGTCGAGGTCGAGACCATGAAGTTCAGCGCGATGAAGATCATCAGCGCCGCCGTCTCGGCAGCAGGCTGCACGCCGCCCGCGCGGCTCCAGGTCATCTGCGGCAGTGCTGCCAGCACCGGCACGGTCGGCAGGCGATGCCACCTTGAGGGTTTGATCATTTGCGGCCTCCTTTCTTGTGCGTGACGTGCAGCGCGTAGCCGACCACCACCAGCGCCACGACCGGCACGAGTGCGCCCAGCAACTGAACCAGCGACGGCGTATTCGCCGAAATCCAGTCCAGACAAACCAACAGCAGTTCTTTTTCCATTTCTTCTGATCCTTCCTTCGGCGTCTTCCAAGCCGATAGAACCAGAATCTAAGGCTCTAGGCGATCGTATCTAGATATAGGTGCAGGTCTGGATCAGGCATTTTGGCGGAAATTCTGTTGTGTGACAACAGTTTGCACGCTCGTCGCATGGTTCGCGGAAGATCGCGCTTGGTTCACGAAGAGGCCGTTCTAGCGGGTTCGTGAACTGACCGTGGCCGCAAAGGGCGGCTGGCAGGGTGCCTGATCGGCACGATAGCAGCCGGGGCGGGGGCGCGTCGGACCTACGACTCCGCATCGGCCCGACCGTTCAGGGTTTGCCGGATAGCGGTCGCGGCGCTTCCCCGATGCCGCCTTAGCAGAGGGCGGTGCGCACCGGCCTACCTAGGGCCTTGGCCAATCGAAGGGCGCTCTTCGCCGCTTTGCGGCGACTGCTGCGTCTGAGTCGTTGAAGCCTTCTCAGCGGCCCGATGACGGCGAAGCGCCACGAAACGGTCGCTAAGCGCGCCATGTCGAACGTCGGCAGACGCTGCAATGCCGTCGTCCGCAGTCCGCGGCCAAGTGCGGCCTCAATGCTTCGCCCAACGGGCTCCGGGGGGGTTGCAGCCGATCAGTTGAACCCGGTCGTTCAGACTCCTTGTCGAGTCGCCCCCAGCGTCGCGAAGTGCGCTCGTCGGCACCCTTCTTGTCGAGTGACGCGTGCGATTTTCGGTCGGTGTTGGGGTTCTCGGGCCTGCCGCACTGCGCGAAGGCTGCCTCCCGAAACTCCATGACCTCCATCGGCAAGCGCACGGAGACACGCGACGGCACCGATCGCATGACCCCGTGGTCGTCGCATGCGAAACTGCCGCCCCGCTGACCCGCGAGTACCTCCCTTCCATGCATCCCAAAGGCCATCGCCCAGTTGTTCGCCGCGGTGCGCAAGCCCACCTCTCCCACAGCAACCGTCCGGAAGCATGCATCGGCAACTGAACGTTACTGATTTGACGGACAACACTTGCCCGACGCTCGAAGCCGCGATCACCCCCAGTCGCCGCCCGTGAAGCCGCAAGCCATCGCGCAATCCCGCCGCCTGCCCACACCCCTGGCGCTCTGCGCCGCGCTGCTCCTGACCGGCGGCGCCTTCTTCCTCACGCCACTGTCCTGGCACCCGCTGGACTCCCCCCTCGGCCTTTCCGCGGCCGCCGCCCTGGTGGCCTACATCGGCCGCCGGCGACTCGCCGATGCCCTCGTCCTGGCCCTTCCCCCACTCGCCGGTCCCTGGGTCGATCCCGAAGTCGGCTCGCACGCCCTGCTGGCGGCTTGTCTGGTGGTGTACCTGCTCACGCTGCGGCCGCGCTTCGCGGCCGTGGCCGGGAGCACCTTGGCCGCGCTGCTGCTGGCGGGCATCCGCCTCAAGCGGCAGTTCGCCGGCACGCCGCTGACGTGGCAGGACGTCCGGTTCTTCTTCCGGCAGTTCGCGGACAACGTCGGCGTGCTGGCCACCCAGCCGACGCTCCTGTGGTACGCCGGGGCGGCCCTGGGCATGGCGATCCTGGGCTGCCTGATGGCGTGGCGATGGAACCCGCCGGGCCGCCCGCTGGGCCGGTCGGCGCCGATCGCGGCGGCGGCGCTTGCCGCGCTCCTCGTCGCGCACAGCGGGGTGCTCGTCGCGCAGGAGATGTCGAAGCTGCGCGAGGCGGGTGCCTGGTTCGTCGGCGAAGGCCTGCTCGAACGACCGGCCCTCGCCTTCTTCGCGACGGCGTCGCTGGAACCCCGGTGGGGCGTGCAGGCCGCGGACACCACCGCGTTCCGGCACGACAGCCAGAGGCTGGTGTCCGCGGGGGCGCAGGCCCGGCCGGCCGACATCGTCGTCTTCCTGCAGGAGAGTCAATTCAATCCGGCAACCATCGAGGGCTGCCCGGCGGCACTTTGCGGGCTCGATGCATTCGCAGCCGGCGCCGGCACGGTCGCGCACGGCCCGCTGCAGGTGCCGGTTTTCGGCGGTGGCACCTGGCTGTCGGAGTTCGCGTTCCAGACGGGTGTTCCGCACGATTCGTTCGGGCCCGCGGGCGAGTTCGCGTCGTTCAGCGTGGCGCCTCACGTCCAGCGCTCCTTCGTGCGGTCACTGAAGGCGGCCGGCTATCGCACTGTCGCCCTGTACCCGACACGCGGCGGGATGATGAATGGCCGCATCGCGTATGCCGGATACGGCTTCGACGAGTTCCTCGACGCTTCGGAGCTGGGCCTGCCCGAGGCCTGGGGCACGCCGGATGCGCTGGTGCATGAAGCCGTCCGGCGCGTTCTCGCACTCGAGCGCCAGCACGATCGGCCGGTCTTCCTGTTCGCGCTCACCCTCTTCAACCATGCGGAGCACGGCGTGCGCCTGGAGCGGGTGCCCACCGGGCTGCTCGCCGAGGCGTCGCGCGATTTCGTTTCCACCGCCGAGGCCCGGAGCGTGGCCGACTACGTGTGGCGCAGCCGGGAATTCGAACGCGCGATGAAGCTCACCCGCGAGGCGGTTCTCGGCACGCCCCGGCCCGCGGTGCTCGCCTGGTTCGGCGATCACCAGCCGCCGTTCGCCAACGCGATCACCCTGCGCGAGCGCATGCGATCGCTGCCGACGGAGACCGGCGCGGTGCCCGCCCGGTACCAGACCTGGTACGAGGTGTCGAGCAACCGGCCCGAGCGGTTGCCGGCGGCGGCGCCGCGCGCGCTGGACCTCGTGTTCCTGCCCGGCCTGCTCGCGCAGGCCGCCGGCGCACCCATCGACGATTGGCTGGCCGCCAACATATGGGCAAGAACCCAGTGCGCCGGGTTGCTGGCGGCGTGTCGGGCGCGCGGCGTGCGCGAGGCCTATCTCTCCTACCTTTGGGGAGATCTCAAGGAGTTCGAGCTCCCCTGAGATCTTCTGGCGCCAACGTCTCCGGCTCTCGCGCGATGCGCGCCACGCCGAGCTTGAGCCCCAGCATCCCGAAGATGCGGTTCATGGTCTGAACCGTGCCTTCGCTGCGCTCCTGCTCGATGTCCTGCATCGTCCGGTAGGCCACCCCGGAGAGCCTGGCCATCTCGACGGTGGTCAGGCGCATCGTCTTCTTGAGATGACGGACCGACTGTGCCAGCGACCATTCCGGATGCGCGAGGACGTCCTCGACGGCCTTGCTGCGCAACTCGAGCTGCTCCGGAATCGACAGGGTGTTGAAGCGCTTGTCCATGGTCGTCAGGCAAGCGCTGCCAGCTCGTCCGCCCGCGCCAGGATGTGCGGGCGAAGGTGCTCGATGACGGCGGCCTCCAGTCCCATCGCTTCGCCCTGCGCCGCAATCGCCTGCAGCGCAGGCTCCATGGCCTTGATGCCGGCGACGAGAGGTTCACGAGCGATCGGCGCAGGGCCCCTCCTCCGGCGCGCTTTCTGGGCCTGCGCGCCGAGATCGCAAACCCGGTCCACGACGCGACGCCAGTCCGGTCGGCCGTTGTCGTTGTCTTGCCACCGAATGCGCCGTGCGATGCCATCGGGATGCAGGTACATCGGTGCAAAGTCGTACAGGGGCGTCAGCGCGATGCGGCCGTTGAAGTCTCGCTGCACGGCCGTGTTGCGCGCGTGGTTGTCCTTGTTGAGCAATGCCAGGTTGGCAATGTCGCGCTTGATGTACTCGAGCACGTCCGCCTGCGGGTCCGTGCAGTGCCGAATCAGTGCCTCGCAGACCTGGTCGTGGCTCGGCACGGCCTCGAACCCGGGCATGCCTGTCAGCGTGGCGATGCTCTCCTGGGCCAGCCGCGTGACCGCTCCGCCTCGGGCGAGACGGTCGAACCGCGGAATGAAGAGAGCTCGTCGGCGCAGGACCAATGGCGCATGGACGCGCAAGCCCAGCCGCTCGGCGATGCCCATGTACGGCGCCTCGTGCCGCAGGATGCTCGCCAGTTGCGGGTCCGTGCCGCGGCCGAACTTGACGACGAAGTGCGCCACGGCGCGCTCGTCCGGCAGCGTGTGGTCGAGGTACAGGAGCCCGTCATCGGCACGCGTCAGAAGGATCTTCGGCCACTCGCCCTGGACACCCGACGACCCGGCCACGAAGAGGCCGTGCGAGGCCAGGTACTCCGAGAACTGGTCGCCTCGCTGTGCGACCTCGTCGTCAGTGAACCCACGCAGCGGCCCGGCGTCGGCGGCGAGCCCCTCTGCGGCCTCCTTGACCCGCAGGTTGCCGATCGGGTTGCCGGCTCCGGCCAACAGCAACTTCCAGTCCGCGCCGACCCCGGCCGCCGGAGATTGGCCGATGCGCCGGAGCAGCTCCTGCCGGCCGAACCCCTGGGGAAGCATGTCGATGAGGAAGACCGGCCAGTGCGGCTGCTCCAGCGGCTCCAGGCCGACCGGCCAGCGAGCGCAAGCTGCATGAGCGTCGGTCGCGCCCGGGCAGTTGAAGGCCCAGTCGACGGCGTAGCCGGAGTAGGTCTTGCCCTTCCACCCATCTTCCTCGGCACCACGCAGGCTCACGCTCGCCACGTCGTGCCAGGCACCGGCAGCGTGAAGTTGGAGTGTGCAGGCGAGAGGCATTTGCACAGAATTCTATCTATATCAGGCGCACCTGTCGCAACAACCTGTATGGTTTTTCGTGCAACCGCAGCCAGCACCTTTCTCGCCCCGCCGCCATTGGGACCACTCCCAACTGGGAGCCACCGCACTTGCCCCGGCCCCGATCGGACCCTAGCCTCTCCCCTCACAGGAATCCGACCATGATCCGCGTCTCAGACCTCCTCCCGCTCGGCGCCCCGCGCGGCCTCCCGTCGTCGCCCGTGCGCGGCGTCGATGCCGGCACCCCGTCCACCTGGTTCGACGACGACGCGGTCGGCGCCGGCGCGCGCATCGCCGCCGACCTCTGCGCCGCCTCGCGCGGCCTGAGCGTGGCGCAGCACGCCGAGCGCATCCTCGGGCACCTGCGCGGCGACCCGGACGAGCGCGCCTGACCGGGGTGCCGCGATGACCGCGCTGCTGTCCGAACCCCGCTGGGCGCAGGCGGCGCAGGCGCTGGTCGACGGCTGCGTCGACCTGCCGGACGACGAGGACCGTGTCGCGCTGCTGGCCGCCGTGTGCGACGGCCTGGGCGACGATCTCTACCCCGCCTTCCTGCGCGTGCTCTGGACGGTGGGCCGGCACGGCGACCATTCCGCCTGCGCCGCGGTGGCGCGGGCGCTGGTGCACGCGCTGCGCACCGGCCGCCTGCCCAGCGGCCGCCGCAGCGCCTGGGGCGCCAGCGCGCCGGCACCGGGCGCCTACGGGCGCACGCGCAGCCTGGGCCCGCTCGAATACCTCTGCGCCTGGCACACCCAGGCCGATCCGGTGCGGGCGCTGAGCTCGTCGCAGTTCCACCTGGCCGCGCGCGCGCTGATGGACCTGATCTCGGCCAGCCGGGAGGCCCGGCTGCTCTACTGCGAGAAGCTGCTCGCCGACGTCGACGACCCGATCGCCGGCGCCCTGACGCGCCAGACGCGCGAGGCGCTGCGCGCACTCGCCACCGCCTGGGCGGCCGGCGCGGAATCGTCCGACGCCAGCGCGCGCTTCCTGCTCGCGCTGCCGGAACCGCGCGCCCGCAGGTTCCAGCCGGCGTTTGCGTAGTGCCGATGCATTGAACCGCGCAGCGCGCCGCTGCAACTCATGGTCGAAGCGATTCACTCCCCGAGGAGACCGACCATGAACACGATGTACCACCCGCATTCCGAAGGCGCCGGCTTCGAGCTGCGCTTCCGGTCGCTGTTCGACGAGGGCCGCGGCTATGCCTTCCCGTGCGACGAGCGCGGCCAGGTCGATCTCGACACGATGAGCGACCGCCTGCGCAACACCTACCTCTACGTGCGCACGCTGATCGGCCGCGATTTCGCGACGCCGGCGGTGCTCCCCCGCACGCTGCATTGAGCCGGTGTCCTCGATGGGCGGCGCGCAAAAGATTGAACCGCGCGCGGGCGGCCGGCAACCCATGGGAGTGCGGCGGCGGCCCCTGTTTCGGCAGCCCGTCACCGCGGCGCCGGGCCTGCGTGAGCGAGGCGGCCGGCGGCAGGCCTGGGCTATATTCGTCCGACGCCACCGCCAGCGCACCGCCATGGACAACGACCGGGTGAGGACACTGCTAGATCGAGTCGGGCGGCAGGACGAGGCCGCCTTCCGAGAGTTGTACAAGGCGTTCAGCCGGCGGGTCTTCGCCTACGCGCTGAACATGGTCAAGGATCATGGCCGCGCCGAGGAGATATTGGTGGACACGATGCACGAAGTCTGGCGGGCCCCGGCGCGCTTTCGGGGCGACTCCCAGTTCGGCACCTGGCTGATCGGGATCGCGCGCAACAAGGCACTGATGGCCTACCGCGGCCGCCGCCCCGACGAGATCCACGACGATCTCGACGACATCGCCGAGACCACCGCCGCCGACAGCCCGGACGCCTTCGCCCAGCTCGCCGCCAAGCAGCGCAGCGAGGGCGTGCAGGCCTGCATGGGGCGGCTGTCGAACGACCACCGCGAGTGCATGCACCTCGTCTTCTTCGAGGGCCTGTCGCTGGCGGAAGTCGCCACCGTGCAGGGTTGCCCCGAGAACACCGTCAAGACCCGCCTCTTCCACGCCCGCCAGAAGATCAAGAACTGCCTGCGGCTGATGATGGAGCGCGAGGGCGGCGCACCGGTCGGAGCGCGGTCATGAACGAGCGCTTCGAAGAACTGCTGCCCTGGTACGTGAACGGTTCGCTGGGCGCGGAGGACCGCGCCTGGGTCGACCGCTACCTGTCCGAGCACCCGGAAGCGAACGCCGAAGTCGAATGGCACCGCTCGCTCAGCCGGCGCCTGCAAGACAGCGCCCCCGCCGTGCCCGAGACCATCGGCCTGGCCAAGGCCATGACGCTGATCCGCGGCGACCGGCCGACGCTGTCCGAGCGCATCACGGCGTTCTTCGGCGCCTTCGGTATGCGCCCGGCCGCGGCCTTCGCGGGCGTGGCGATCGTCGCGATCCAGGGCGGAGTCATCCTCAACCTGATGAACACGACGCACGACGACGCCGCCGAGCTGCGCGCGCTGCGCGCCACCCCGACCGACGCGCGGCCCATGCTGAAGCTGAACTTCGCGCCGGACGCGAAGGAGGCCGACATCCGCCACCTGCTGATGTCGGTGCAGGGCCAGCTCGCCGGCGGGCCGGGGCAGTTGGGCGACTACTTCGTCATCGTCCCCGCCGGCAAGGAGGCCGCGGCCGCCGACCGGCTCAAGTCCAACCCGATCGTGCAGGCGGTGTCGCTGGCGCCGGGCCTGCCGCCTCGGGAGTAGGCATCGTGGCGACCGTGCCGAATCGGGCCCCGGTGCATCCACGGGTGGCGCATCCAAGCCTGCCGCATCAGCCCCTGTTGCATCAGCCCCTGCTGCATCAGCCCCTGCCGCGGCGCGCGGTGCTTCGCCTGCTGTCGGCCGCGTGCGCCGCCGCCGCGCTGCCCGCGCCGGCCGCCGCGCCCGCGGAACGCCGCATCGCGCTCGTGATCGGCAACGGCGCCTACAAGTCGGCACCGCTGAAGAACCCGGTGAGCGACGCGGAGGCCGTGGCCGCGAGCCTCCGCCAGCTCGGCTACGAGGTGACGCTGCGCCGGGACACCGGCCTGTTCGACCTGATCGAGGCCTTGCGCGATTTCTCGGTGCGCGCCGCGAACAGCTCGGTGCGCCTGCTCTTCTACGCCGGCCACGGCATCCAGGCCAAGGGGCGCAACTACCTGCTGCCGGTCGACGCCGAGCCGCAGAGCGAGGACGAGATCGCCGCCAAGGCCGCCGACGCCGGCGAATTCATCGACCGGCTGAGCGCGATCAAGCACGGCCTGAACATCATCGTGCTCGACGCCTGCCGCGTGAACCCGTTCGCCGGCGGCGTCATCGTCGGCCCCGACGGGCGCCGCCTCAAGTTCCGCGGCCTGACGCCCACCGGCCTGGCCCCGCTCGACGCGCCGGTCGGCACGCTGGTGGCCTTCTCCACCGCGCCCAACGGCATCGCGCTCGACGGGCCGGTCGGCGCGCACAGCATCTACGCCAAGCACCTGCTGACGCACCTGCAGACACCCGGGCTGCCGATCGAGCAGCTGTTCAAGCGCGTGCGCATCGGCGTCGCCGAGGAAACACAACGCGTGCAGGTGCCCTGGGAATCCTCCAGCCTGACCACCGACTTCTGCCTGAAGTCCGGCGCGCAGGGCCAGTGCGGGTGAGGCGCTGAGCGCCCGGCCCTCCGCGGTCGTTCGCGAACGGGCGGCGCATTGCGCCGCACGCACCCTTGGCCGGACAATGGATCGGCGTGAATCCCCTGCGCCGCCTGTTCCGCTCCGGAGAGCCCGCTGCATGAGTCGCCGTCGCCTGCTCGCCTGGCTCAGCCTCGTGCCCACCGGATGGCTCGGCGGCGTGCCGCTGCGGCTGCTGGCGCAGACGGCCGCGCCCGCGCGCCGGGCGGCGCTGGTCATCGGCAACGGCCAGTACCCGCAGGCGCCGCTGGCCAACCCCGAGAACGACGCGCGCCTGATCGGCGCGACGATGCAGTCGCTGGGCTTCGAGGTCGACCTGCAGTTCAACCTGAAGGCGCGCGACTTCAAGCGCATCCTCCGCGATTTCGGCCGGCGCATGGACGGCGAGGACAGCGCGCTGGTGTTCTTCTACGCCGGCCACGGCATGCAGATCGACCGGCGCAACTACCTGCTGCCGGTGGATCTCAACCTGCGTGACGAAGGCGAGGTCAAGGACGAGGCCATCGACCTGGAAGAAGCGCTGCTCAGCCGCATCGACCGCGTGCGGCCGCTGGCGCGCATCTTCATCATCGACGCCTGCCGCGACAACCCGTTCGCCGAACGCCCCCGCGGCCTGCGCAGCGCCAGCGGCCTGGCCGAGATGGCAGCGCCCGGCGCACTGATCGCGTTCTCGGCCGCGCCCGGGCGCACCGCCGAGGACGGGCCGCCCGGCACCCACAGCACCTACACCCGCTGCCTGGCACAGGAGATGAAGGTGGAGGGGCTCGAGGTGGAGGAGATGCTGAAGAACGTGCGCGTCCGGGTGCTGCGCGAGACACAGGAGCGGCAGATCCCCTGGGTCAACACCTCGATGGTGGTCAACTTCGTGTTCAACCCCGGCGGTGTGGGTGCCGCGGCCGCGCTGGCGCGGGCTCCGGCGCCGCCGCCCGCGGTGGTGCGGGCCGAGACCCGCGCCGAGACCCGGGCCGAGGCCCCCGCGGCGGCACGCAGCCTGCGGCTGAACATCCGGGCCGAGCGCAACCTGAACACCGACAAGCTGCAGGGCTCGGCCTCGCTGGCGCTGCGGGTGTACGTGCTGCGCGACCGCCAGGCCTTCGAGCGCGCCAGCTTCGACAACCTGTACGACGCCGACGAGGCCACGCTGGGCACCGCGCTGCTGCACCGCGAAGCGCTGCACCTGCGGCCCGGCGAGACGCGCGAGCTGGTGCTCGGGCTGGATCCGGGCTCGCGCTTCATCGCCGTGTTCGCCGCCTACCGCGAGCTCGAACGCTCGCAGTGGCGCACCGTGCTGGCGCTGCCGGCCGACGACGCCGCACCGCCGCCGGCCCTGCTGGCCGCGCAGGCGCGCCAGGTGCAGTTGGGGTGGATGCCCTGACGGGCCGCCGCCGGCCCACGATGAGCGAAGGCGCCTCGACGCTTCAGCCGCCCGACGAGGATGCACGGCGCGCGCAGGCCCTGCGCACCAGCGCGCGCCCGCTGATCGCGCTCGCCACGCAGTTGCGCCGCGCCGTGCTCGAGGCGCCGGAGGGCATGAAGCGGGCCCTGGCCGCCGCGGTGGCGCGCTTCGAGCGCGAGCTGGCCGCTGCCGGCTGGGACGAGCGCGGGATCGTGGCGGCGAGCTACGTGCTGTGCACCTGGGTCGACGAGGTGGCGGCCGACACGCCCTGGGGCGCCGGCGGCGCCGGCCTGCTCGAGCGCTTCCACGGCGAGCGCGACGGCAGCGCCAAGGTGCTGCGCCTGCTGTCGCGCCTGGCCGAGCAGCCGCGCGAGAACCGCGCGCTGCTGGAGCTGTTCCACACCTGCCTGAGCCTCGGCCTGAAGGGCCCGCTGCGCGCCGATCCGGACGGCGCGCGGCAGCTCGACACGCTGCGCAGCCGCGTCTGGCTCGCGCTGCCGCACGACGAGCTCGCACTCTCCCCCGCGTGGCACGGCGCGGTGCCGGCCGCACCGCCCGCGTGGCGGCGGCGGCTGGCGCTGGGCGCGCTGCTGCTGCTCGGGCTGGTGGCGATCGCCGTCTACTCCACCGGCCTCATGCGGCTGGCCGAGCGCGTCGACGCGGTGTTCGCATCGATGCAGAAGCTGTCGTCCGCCGGCCCGGCGGGCGGGGCGGCCGCAGCGCCGGTGACGGCCGGCCCGGCAGGACCGGCAGCACCCGGAGGTCCGGCCGTTGCGGCCGCCGCGCCCCCGGTCGCGCGGCTCGCGCCCTTGCTGGCCGACGACCTCGCCGCGGGCCGGCTGCGCGTGCGCGACGAGGCGCACCGCAGCGTCGTGTCGCTGCCGGCCGCCGCGCTGTTCGCGCCCGGGTCGACGCAGCCCTCGTCGGCGGGGGCCGCGCTGCTGGCGCGGGTGGGCGCGGCGCTCGCGCGCCAGGGTGGGAAGGTGCTGGTGGTCGGCCACACCGACGGGCGCGACGCACGCAGCGCGCGCCTGCCCTCGGCCTGGCACCAGTCGTACGAATGGGCGCGCGAGGCGGCCGATGCGCTGGGGCGCACCCTGCCCGCCGAGCGCCTGGCCGTGGAAGGCGCTGCCGACCTGGACGATGCCGGCGACGCCGCCGTGCCGCGGCGGCGCGTGGACGTCGTGCTGTACCCGTGACGGTGCAGACGCCATGAGCCCCAACCGTGTGAGCGCCCCCAGGCCGACGCCATGCGTCGACCGCCCCCCGAGGGGGATGAGGAAACTTCGGGCGGCCGGGCGTTTCCTCATGCCGCCATGAAGTCGGCCCTGCCACGCCTGCAGACGCTGGCCAACGTGGCCGGCGCGGGCCTGTTGCTCTGGCTGGCGGCGCCGCTGCTCGGCATCGGCGGCGAGCATCCGTTCGAGGCGGCGTCGGCGCGCGCCGGGCTGCTCGCCGGGCTGGGGCTGCTGGCCGTCGGCGCCTGGGCCGCTCTGCAGTGGCTGCGCCGCCGGCGCAATGCGCGCCTGTTCCGCCAGATGCAGGGCGGCGACGCAGCCTCCGAAGTGCTCGCGGAGCGCTTCGAGAACGCGATACGCCTGCTGCGCTCGGGCGTCGCCGCCAAGGGCGCCCGGCGCCAGGGCGGCGAGAAGCAGCGCTGGTGGCAGCGGCGGCGGCAGGTCTACCAGTTGCCGTGGTTCGTCTTCATCGGCGCGCCCGGCGCCGGCAAGACCACCGCCCTGCTCCACTCCGGCCTGCGCTTCCCGCTCGCCGAGCGGCTGGGCACCGCGCCGGTGGCCGGCGTCGGCGGCACGCGCCAGTGCGACTGGTGGTTCACCGACCAGGCCGTCTTCCTCGACACCGCCGGCCGCTACACCACGCAGGACAGCCACGCCGCCACCGACGCGCAGGAGTGGCAATCCTTCCTGCAACTGCTGCGCCGCTACCGCCCGGTGCAGCCGATCAACGGCGTCATCGTCACCGTCAGCGTGCCCGACCTGCTGCAGGGCGGGCCCGAGCTGGAGCACCAGGCCGCGGCCGTCGACCGGCGGCTGCGCGAACTGCGCGAACGGCTGGACATGAGCCTGCCGGTCTACCTGCTGGTCACCAAGGCCGACCTGCTGGCCGGCTTCGTCGAGTTCTTCGGCGATTTCGATGCCGCTCGGCGCGAGCAGGCCTGGGGCGTCACGCTCGACCTGCCCTCGCCCGCCGCGCCCGGCGCGCTGCCGGCCGACCTCGCCGCGCGGCTGGCCGCGCTGCCGGCGCGCCTCGCGGCGATGGGGCCGCGGCGCCTGCAGGAGGAGCCGATGCCGCAGCGCCGCGCCGCGATCTGCCGCTTCCCGGCGCAGGTGGAGGCCCTGCTGCCGGCGCTGGAGCAATTCGCCCGCCAGGCCTTCCGCGGCGCCGCCGATGCGCCGCGCCAGACGGTGCGCAGCATCCACCTGAGCAGCGGCACGCAGGAGGGCAACCCGATCGACCGCGTGCTGGGCGAGCTCAGCCGCACCTACGGCATCGCGCTGCACGAGCCGCCGCGCGCGGCCGACGCCGGCAAGGCATTTTTCCTCGCCGACGTGCTGCAGCGCCTCGTCATCGCCGAGGCGCCGCTGGCCGGGACCAACCTGCAGCGGCAGCGCCAACGCCGCTGGCTGGGCCGGGCCGCCGGCAGCGCGCTGGCCGGCGCGCTGCTGCTGGCCTGCGCCGCCTGGACCATCAGCTACCGCAGCAACCTGGCCTACGTCGGATCGGTGCGCGAGCGCGTCGACAAGGTCACGCAGCAGGTCGACCCCGCCCGCGCCGGGCGCATCGACGCCCTGCTGCCGCTGTACACCTTGCTGCGCGAGCTGGCCTCGAGCGGCCCGATCGACCCGGCGGATGCCCCCTGGTCGCTCGACTTCGGGCTGTTCCAGGGGCCGCGCCTGGCGCGCTCGGCGGACCAGACCTACCACCGCGTGCTCGACCGCACGCTCGCGCCGCTGCTCGCCGCGCGCCTGACGCAGGCCCTGCGCCAGGACGCCGACCCGGCGGCGCGCTACGAGGCGCTGCGCATCGGCCTGATGCTGGTGACGCCGGGGCGGCTGCAGCGCGGCGAGGTGAGGCGCTGGGCGGCGCAGGCCTTCGGTGCCGCCGGGCCCGGGGCCCTCGCCGCCGGCACCGGCACCGGCACCGGCAACGGCAACGGCAACGGCAACGGCACCGACAAGGGCAACGGCAATGTCACCAGCACCGGAACCGGCGCTGTCGGTGCAGTCAGCGTGGCCGGCACCGGAAACCGCGATGCGCCGCCGGGCGCGGGCGAGCAGCAGGAGTGGCTGCGCCACCTCGACGCGCTGCTCGAACGCAACGCCGTGCTCGACGCCTTCCGCCTCGACGACGCCACGGTGGCGGCCGCTCGCGCCGCGCTGGCCGACGTGCCGCTGGAGCAGCGGGTCCACGAGCGCCTGCTGCGCCGCGCCCGCGAACGCCTGGGCGGCGACCTGTCGCTGGCCGAGCTGACGAGCCCGGCCGCGCTGCTGGCGCTCGCGCCGCAGGACGCCGCCGCCGGCCTGCCGGCGATCCCAGCCGTCTACACGCGCCGCGCCTGGCAGGAGCTCATCGAATCCTCGGTGGAACCGACGATCGCCGAGCTGGCCGACGAAGCCGGCTGGGTGCTGGGCAACCCCTCGGCCGCGATGCAGCGGCTGACCAGCGAGCGGGCGGCGCGTGAGCCGCTGGCGCGGCAGGTGGGCCTGCGCCACGCCCAGGCCACCATCGCCCACTGGGACCGGCTGCTGTCGGCCCTCGCGCTGCAGGTGCCAAGCGACGGCGATTCGCTCGGCCGCTTCGGTACCACGCTGGCGGCCCCATCGTCGCCGCTGCGGCAGTTGCTGCGGCGCATTGGCGCCGAGTTCGCGCCCTCGTCGCCGCCCGCGGCGGGGTCGCCGGCATTCCCGCCCGCGGCGGGCTTGCCTGCGCCGACGCCGACGCCGACGCCGACGCCAACGCCAACGCCAACGCCAACGCCAACGCCCTCGCCCTCGCCCTCGCCCTCGCCCTCGCCCTCGCCCTCGCCCGCAAGCGCAACCGCGGCC
>JBGAMJ010000038.1:0-47478 GCA_044223035.1 Piscinibacter sp. | reverse complement strand
GACTACGACTCCTACGTCGCGGCGCAGGAGCGGGTCGACGCGCTGTACCGCCAGCCCGACGAATGGGCCGCGAAGGCGATCGCCAACGTGGCCGGCATGGGGGTGTTCTCGTCCGACCGGACGATCCGCGAGTACGCCACCCAGATCTGGAACATCGAACCGCGCCCGCACTGAGAGCCGGAGAACGAATCCCTCGCGCCCGCTCGTCACGCCATGACACCCGCCCTCATCGTTGCGAATGCTCGCCATGGCCCGAGCCATGGCTGCGCTTCGCGCCTCGATGGCGGCCGCCCTGGCGCGCCGCTCGGACGCGATCGATTCGCTCTCAGGCTCTGAGCCGGCCACCGCCGCGGCGGGACGGGGCGCGGCCGCCCCGCCGCATCCTCCCTCATCCAACCACGGCCTTCCCCATGCAAAGCATGAGCTCCGAGCGAGTCGACGACGCGGCGCTGATCCTCGAACCCGGGCTGCCCTGGCCCCTGGGCACCCACTGGGACGGCGAAGGCGTCAATTTCGCGGTGTTCTCGGCCTCGGCGCAGGCACTCGACCTGTGCGTGTTCGACGAGGCCGGCCGGCGCGAGGTGGCGCGGTTGCGCATGCCCTCGCACACCAGCGACGTCTGGCACGGCTACCTGCGCGGCGCGCGCCCCGGGCTGATCTACGGCCTGCGCGCGCACGGCTCCTGGCGGCCCGACCGCGGCTTCCGCTTCAACCCGTACAAGCTGCTGCTCGACCCGTACGCGCGCGACATCGTCGGCGAGTTCGCCTGGGACGACGTGCATTTCGGCAGCGACCGCCGCCACCCGCAGCACATGGACATGCGCGACAACGCCGCGATGGCGCTGAAGGCGCGCGTCGTCCAGGACGAATTCGACTGGGGCGACGATCGCCATCCGGCCACGCCGCTGGTCGACACCGTGCTGTACGAGGTGCACGTGCGCGGCTTCTCGCGCCTGATGCCCGAGGTGCCGCCGCCGCTGCGCGGCACCTACGCCGGGCTGGCCCACGACGCGAGCATTGCCCACCTGAAGCGCCTGGGCGTCACCGCGGTCAGCGTGCTGCCGGTGCACTACCACGTCAGCGAGGAGCGCCTCGCCGGCATGGGCCTCGTCAACTACTGGGGCTACAACACCCTCGGCTTCTTCTGCCCCGACCCGCGCTATGCGTCGGGCGACGGCGGGATGTCGGTGCGCGACGAGTTCCGCACGATGGTGCGGCGGCTGCACGCGGCCGGGCTCGAGGTGATCCTCGACGTGGTCTACAACCACACCGCCGAAGGCAGCGAACTGGGCCCGACGATCAGCTTCCGCGGGCTCGACAACGGCACCTATTACCGGCTGCCGCCCGACGCGCGCGGCCACTACGAGAACCTCTCCGGCTGCGGCAACACGCTCGACATCCGCCAGCCGCGCGTGCTGCAGCTCGTGATGGACAGCCTGCGCTACTGGGTCGTCGAGATGCGCGTCGACGGCTTCCGCTTCGACCTCGCGCCGGTGCTCGGCCGCGGCGACCATGGCTTCGACCGCAACGGCGCGTTCTTCACCGCCGTCGCGCAGGATCCGGTGCTGTCGCGCGTGAAGATGATCGCCGAGCCCTGGGACGTCGGCATGGGCGGTTACCAGGTGGGCGGCTTTCCGCGCGGCTGGCTCGAATGGAACGACAAGTTCCGCGACACGATGCGCGCCTTCTGGCTGCGCCACCCGTCCACGCGCGGCGATTTCGCGCAGCGCCTGTGCGCCTCGGCCGACGTCTACGAGGCGCGCGGCCGGGCGCCGTGCGAATCAGTCAACTTCATCGTGGCGCACGACGGCTTCACGCTGCGCGACCTGGTCAGCTACGACCACAAGCACAACCTTGCCAACGGCGAGAGCAACCGTGACGGCCACGGCCACAACCTGAGCTTCAACTGCGGGCTCGAGGGCGAGACCGACAACCCGACGGTCAACCTGCTGCGTGGGCGCCTGCAACGCGCGCTGCTGGCCAGCATGCTGCTGGCGCAGGGCACGCCGATGCTGTGCGCCGGCGACGAACTCGGCCACAGCCAGCGCGGCAACAACAACCCGTACTGCCAGGACAACGACATCACCTGGATCGACTGGTCCTCGGCGGACGACGACCTGATCGAGTTCACGTCGCGCGTGCTGGCGCTGCGCCGCCAGGCCCAACCCTTCCACAACCGCTGGTACACCGGGCTGACCGGTCCGCTCGGCCTGCACGACCTGGCCTGGCTGCGCAGCGACGGCGCGCCGCTGCAGGGCGACGCCTGGCGCGACCCGTTCACCCGCGTGCTCGGCTGCCTGATCGGCCGCGCCGGCCGCGCGAAGGCGCCGCTGCTGCTGATCGTCAACGGCGACAGCGCGCCGCGCACCTTCATGCTGCCGGCCGGCGTGTGGCAGGCCGTGCTCGATACCTCGCATCCGCGCGGGCGCTCGGCATGGCACGATCAGGGCGAGGTGGAACTGCCGCTGCAGCCCCACAGCCTGGTGGTGCTGGCCGCAGCCGGCTCCGGCATCAAACTCTGACCCCCCACCGCCACTCCCACAACTCCATGCGATTTCCGCGCGCCAGCGGGGTGCTGCTGCACCCGACGTCCCTCCCCGGCCCGCACGGATCGGGCGATTTCGGCCCGGCCGCCTACCACTTCGTCGACTGGCTGGTCGGCGCCGGGCAGTCGCTGTGGCAGATCCTGCCGCTGGCCGGCATCGGGCCGGGCAACTCGCCGTACATGAGCAGTTCGGCCTTCGCCGGCAACGTGCTGCTGATCGACCTCGCCGACCTGGCCGCCTCCGGCTGGCTGGACGCGGCCGAGCTCGCGCCCGCCCCCGGCATGCAGGCGCAGCGCATCGACTACGGCGTGATCGTGCCGTGGCGCATGGCGCGCCTGGCCTCGGCGGCTGCCCGTTTCGCGACCGCGGCCACTCCGGCGCAGGCGGACGAATTCGCCGCGTTCTGCTCCGCGCAGGCGAGCTGGCTCGACGATTTCGCGCTGTTCATGGCCCTGTCCGAGCGGCACGGCGGCGAATGGAGCGACTGGGCGCCGGCGCTGGTGCGCCGCGAGCCCGCCGCGCTGGACGCCGCTCGAGCCGAGCACGCCGAGCGCGTCGCCTTCTGGAAGTTCAGCCAGTGGTGCTTCTTCCGCCAGTGGACGAAGCTGAAGGACTACGCCAACGGCCGCGGCGTGCGCATCGTCGGCGACGCACCGATCTTCATCGCCTACCACAGTGCCGAGGTGTGGGCGCGGCAGGAGTTGTTCGAGCTCGATGCCGCGGGGCGGCCGACCGTCGTCGCCGGCGTGCCGCCGGACGCCTTCAGCGACACCGGCCAGCACTGGGGCAACCCGCTGTACCGCTGGGACGCCCACGCGCGCGAAGGCTACGCCTGGTGGATCGAGCGCATCCGCCGCACGCTGGCGCTGGTGGACATCGTGCGCATCGACCATTTCCGCGGCTTCGCGGCGTACTGGGAGATCCAGGCGCACGAGCGCACCGCGATCAACGGCCGCTGGGTCACCGGGCCCGGCGAGGCGCTGTTCGGCGCGATCTCGCACGCGCTGGGCCCGATCCCGGTGATCGCCGAAGACCTCGGCGTGATCACGCCGGACGTGGTCGCGCTGCGCCGCAAGTTCGCGTTCCCGGGCATGTGCATCCTGCAGTTCGCATTCGGCGGCGGAAGCGGCAACCTCTACCTGCCGCACAACCACGAGCACGATTCGGTGGTCTACACCGGCACGCACGACAACGACACCACGGTCGGCTGGTGGGCAGCCGCCAGCGAGGCGCTGCGCGCCGAGGTCTGCGACTACCTGCGCACCGACGGCCAGGCCATCCACGCCGACATGATCCGCGCCGCCTGCGCCAGCGTGGCCGACACCGCGATCCACCCGATGCAGGACGTGCTCGGCCTGCCCGGTGAGCACCGGATGAACTTCCCCGGCAAGGGCGAGGGCTACTGGGAGTGGCGCTTCGACTGGGACCAAGTCACGCCGGAGCACGCACGGCAACTCGCGCACTGGGCGCGCATCTATCGGCGCGACGGAACGGCGCTGGGTTGAGCCGCCGCACGGCGCCAAGGTGCGCGAGGGCCCCCGCCGCGTTCGCAGATCAGGTGGCCTTGGGGTGCCGACCGTCGGCTCGCGTGATGTCGGTTCGCCTGATGTCGGTTCGCCTGATGTCGGTTGGCGTGACGTCGCGCCGAGCACCGTCGGGATGCTCCGGCGGCGGGGGCCGCAGACGCTGAGCCAGGCTGGCGAGGAGCGCGTCGAAGGTGGCGGGGTCGACGCCTGCGTCGTCCGCCGCGTTGCCCGCCGTGTTGCCTTCCGCCATCGCGGCGGGCAGCGCGAACCGGATCAGCGGCAAGCCGTCGAGGACATCCGGCGTCGCCCCGGAGCACGGGCCCGACCCGCCATCGACGAAGACCAGCAAGCCATCGCATCGCTCGCGGGCAAGCGCCGCCGGGGCGTCGCGAAGGTCGCCGACGCTGGCGACCACCACCACGCCGGCATCCTCCAGCCAGGCGCACAGCGGGGCGACGGCGGCCGGCGCGGCCCGGCCGGCGACCAGCCCCAGCCGGACGCCCCGCACGCGTCGCCGGCGCGATTCGCGCAGCAGTTCAGGGCGGGCGTCGGGCTTCATGCGTGTCGATCCGCACCGGTACATCCGGGCGGATGCGGTCGAGTGTGACGCCTTCCCATGACAAAGGGGCGCCGAAGCGCCCCTTGTCTTTCACGCGGCAGCGGCGTGGCCCGGAGGCCGCCCCGCCCGCATCGCCGCATCAGTTCAGCGGCACCTTCTCGCCCTTCTTGAAGGTGATGAAGGTCATCGCCGGGTTCTTCAGTTCGCCGGTCGCGTCGAACTCGACGGTGGTCGTCACGCCCTTCCACTTGGAGGTACCGATTTCCTTCGCGTAGACCGCCGGGTCGGCCGAGCCGGCGCGCTGCATCGCGTCGGCCAGCACCATCACCGCGTCGTACGAATACGGCGAGTAGACCTGGAACTGGTTCGGGTACTTCGCGTCGTAGCGCTTCTTCCATTCGACGCCGCCCGGCATCTTCTGGATCGACGCGCCGCCTTCGGCGCAGACCACGCCGTCGATCGTCTTGGCACCGCCCGACAGCTCGACGATCTTGGTGGTGCAGATGCCGTCGCCGCCGAGGAAGCGCACGCTGCCGAGGCCGAGCTGTTCCATCTGGCGCAGCATCGGGCCGGCTTGCGGATCCATGCCGCCGTAGAAGATCACGTCGGGCTTCTTCGACTTGATGGCGGTCAGGATGGCGGTGAAGTCCGTCGCCTTGTCGCTGGTGTACTGGTGGTCGACGACGTTCAGGTTCTTGGCCTTGGCGGTGCGCTCGAAGATCTCGGCGAGCGGCTGGCCATAGCCGGTGCGGTCATCGATGATCGCGACGTTCTTGGCCTTGATCGATTCTGCCGCGAAGATCGCGAGACCCGAACCCAGTGCGTTGTCGTTCGCGAGGATTCGGTAGATGTTCTTGTAGCCGTTCTGCGTCAGCTTCGGATTCGTCGCCGACGGCGTGATCATCGGGATGCCGCAATCGCTGTAGATCTTCGACGCGGGGATCGTCACGCCGGAGTTCAGGTGGCCGACGACGCCGTTGACCTTGGAGTCGCAGAACTTCTGGGCCACGGCCGTGCCCTGCTTCGGATCGGCCGCGTCGTCTTCGGCGACCAGTTCGAACTTGGCCTTCTTGCCGCCGATCATCACGCCCTTGGCGTTCAGATCGTCCACGGCCATGCGGGCGCCGTTCTCATTGTCCTTGCCGTAATGGGCCTGCCCGCCGGACAGCGGTGCAACGTGGCCGATGCGCACGACCATGTCCTGCGCGAATGCGCCACCGGCCCAGGCCGCCAGAGCACCGCACAGCACCACGTTCAGTCTGAATTGCATTCGAAACCTCCAAGAATGGGGACAAGCGAGAAATGCCAAATCGTCGAAAGGCGACACCATAACCGAAACGCCCAGGGGTTCCCATCGGGATTCCTCGGCCACCGGAGCGGGTGGATCGGAACCGTTTCCGGGGTTTGGGAACCCCACGCGGCGCGTGTCGCCTGGATCCGCAACGAACGAATCAGCGTCCGCGATGACGGGACAATTCCTCTGTCACCGCGCGAGCCACGACGTCACGCAAGGTCGATGCCAACTCGGCGCGCAATTCACGCACCAAGGCATCGCTCAGGCGCGCGAGCACCGGGACGAGCACCTCGCGCAGACGGTACTCGAGCATCAGGTCGACCTGGCGCTTGAGGTCGGCCATCACCTGCTGCGTGATCTGTTCGGCCGAGGGAAGCGACGCAGGAGGCGCGACCGGCGGGGCTGCAACTGCTGGCGATGCGGCCGCGGATTGCATGGCTGTTGCCGCCGAGCCGGCCGGCACCGATGGCGATGCGGCCGCGGCGACGCTGCCCGATGCCGCGGAACCGGCGGCGGGCGCTGCACCGGCCTCGGGCACGATCACGACCTCGGTCAGCGTCGGCACCCGGTGCGGCAGGAATGGAGGCGTCGCGCTCAATTCGCCACCTCGTGCTTCGCGATGGCGTAGCCGCGCGCGGCATAGTGCTTCCAGCGAAGGCGCGCGGCCTCGCGTTCGGCGGCGTCCGTCGACACCACCTCGATCAGCCGGGCAAAGCTCTCGAAGCCGATCGCCGGCTCGTCGCCCAGGTGCACCAGCACCGGCTGGTGTGCCGCCTGCTCGGCGCGTGCGACGAGCCAGATCGGCGTGCGGCGCAGCCGCGGCGGCGGCTCGCCGCCATCGGCCAGCAGCAGGTGCGGGACGAAATCCTGCGGGTCGAAGGTCCACAGCGCGCGATCCAGGCGCGACAGCGTCTCCGGCTCGCCGGTGACGGCGACGCCGCCGGCGCGGCTGGCCTTGCGCAGCAGCCGGCAGGCATAGGACAGCCGGTCCGGCACGTTGAAATGGAACTGCACTTCGGTCATCGCGGGGGGATCGCGGGGTCGGCGCGGAGCCGGCGGCCGGGTCGCCGGCTCGGTGGCGACGTCACTGCGCGTGCGCGAGCACGAAGTGGGTCAGCAGCGGCACCGGCCGGCCGGTGCTGCCCTTGGCGGCGCCCGACTTCCACGCGGTGCCGGCGATGTCCAGGTGCGCCCAGCGGTACTTGGCAGTGAAGCGGCGCAGGAACATCGCCGCGGTGATCGCCCCGCCGGCACGCGGGCCGACGTTGGCGATGTCGGCGAAGTTGCTCTTCAGGCCTTCGTCGTACTCCTCGTCCAGCGGCATGCGCCAGCACGGGTCGAGCGCGTCGCGGCCGGCGGTGATCAACTGGTCGGCCAGCGTGTCGTCGGCGCTGAAAAGCCCGGAATGGTGGTGGCCGAGCGCGATCACGCAGGCGCCCGTCAGCGTCGCGACGTCGACCACCGCTGCCGGCTTGAAGCGCTCGACGTAGGTCAGCGCATCGCACAGGATCAGCCGGCCCTCGGCGTCGGTATTCAGGATCTCGATGGTCTGGCCGGACAGGCTGGTGACCACGTCGCCCGGCTTGACCGCGCTGCCGCTGGGCATGTTCTCGCAGGTCGGGACGACGACGACGAGGTTCAGCTTGGGCTTCAATGCCGCCACCGCCGCGAGCGTGCCCAGCACGCTGGCCGCGCCGCCCATGTCGAACTTCATCTCGTCCATCTCGGCGGCCGGCTTGATCGAGATGCCGCCGGTGTCGAAGGTGATGCCCTTGCCGACCAGCACCACCGGCGCGCGCGACTTGGCGGCACCGTCGTAGCGGGCGACGATGAACTTGGGCGGCTCCTCCGATCCCTGCGTGACCGCGAGGAACGCGCCCATGCCGAGCTTCTCGATGTCCTTGCGGTCGAGCACCTCGACCTTCAGGCCGTGCTGCTTGCCGAGCTTGCGCGCCTGCGCCGCGAGGTGGCTCGGCGTGCAGTGGTTGCCCGGCAGGTTGGCGCATTCGCGCGCCAGCGTCACGCCGGCGGCGATCGCCTGGCCGCGCGCGAGGCCGCCGTTGACCGCGGTGAGTTCGTCCTTGCCGCAAACCAGGCTGAACTTCTTCAGCGCCGACGCCGGCGGCGCGCTCGGCTTGGTCTCGCGATACAGGTAGGTGGCGTCCGTCGCCGCAGTGACGAGTGCCTCGGCGTGGGCATCGTCGACGGCCCCTTCGCTGCCGAGCGCGACCGCCACGTGCTTCGCACCCAGGCCCTTGAGCGTGCCGAGCGCCGCCGCCAGCGCCGTCTTGAAGGCCTTCGGCGATGCCGGGCCGCCGACCGCGACGACCAGCCGCGCCGCCCGCAGGCCGACCGGCCGGTGCAGGTACAGCGTGCGCCCGGGCTTGAACTGCAGGTCACCCTGCGCCACGGCGTCGTCGATCGCCGCGGCGACGGTGGCGTCGAGCGCCGGGTCGCGTGCGTCGCCATGCAACACCACCACCAGCGCGTCGGCCGCGAGGCCGGCCAGGTCGCTGCGCGGCGAGACGAGAGGTCTGAAGTCCATAATCAGTCGGGATTGAGCGAACCAAAGATGTTATTCGATTCCACCTTGCGCAAGGACCTGGCCCGCAGTTTCGGGGCGACGCTCGTCGTGCTGCTGACGATCGTGCTGACGATGTTCCTGATCCGCACCCTCGGCCAGGCGGCCGGCGGGCGCGTCAGCCCGCAGGACGTGGTGCTGCTGCTCGGCTACACCGCGCTCGGCCACCTGTCCACGCTGCTCGCGCTGTCGCTGTTCATCGCCGTCGTCACCACGCTCGGCCGCATGTACCGTGACAGCGAGATGGCGATCTGGTTCAGCAGCGGCGTCGGCCTCACCCGCTTCGTGCGGCCGGTGCTGCGCACCGCCTGGCCGGTGCTGCTGGTGGTGATGCTGCTGTCGCTGTTCGTGTGGCCCTGGGTCAACGAGCGCATCGTCGACCTGAAGGACCGTTTCGAGCGCCGCTCCGACCTGGCCCGCGTCGCACCGGGCCAGTTCCAGACCTCGGGCGACGGCACGCGGGTCTTCTTCATCGAGCGCGACGCATCCGACCAGACCACCGGCCGCAACGTCTTCATCCTCTCGGCCAACAAGGGCGTGGAGTCGGTGACCACGGCGCGCACCGGGCGCATCGTGGTCGAGGGCGACGACCGCTTCGTGCTGCTCGACCAGGGCCAGCGCAACGAGCAGTCGGCCGCCGGCGGCGAAAAGACGCAGGCACGCTTCGAGACCTACAAGGCACTCGCCGGCGAGCGCATCGTCTCGGGCGCCGACAACCTGCCGCCGAAGGCCCGGCCCAGCCTCGAGCTGCTGCGCCAGCCCACCAACGCCAACCAGGGCGAGCTGGCGTGGCGATTCGGCCTGGCACTGGGCGCGATGAACCTGGTGCTGCTGGCGATCGGAATGGCCGCCAACAACCCGCGCCGCGCCAGCAACTGGAACCTGCTGTTCGCCTTCCTGGGCTTCGTCGTGTACTACAACGTGATCAACCTGACGCAGGCCTGGGTCGGCAACGGCCGCGTGGGCATGGGGCCGGCGCTGCTCGGCGCGCATGGCTGCGCCTTCGTGCTGGCGCTGGCGCTGCTGTGGTGGCGCGACCATGCCAACAGCCGGCCGACATGGCGCCGCGCGCTGCGCATCGATGCCTCGAATCCGGGCGGCCCCGCCCCAGCCACCCGATGAGGACCGTCCGCCGGCTGTTCTACGTCGACATCGTCTCGTCGGTCGCCTTCGTCGCGCTCGCCTTCCTGTCGCTGTTCTTCTTCATCGATTTCGTCGACGAACTGGCCGACGCGGGGCGGCGCGGCTACACCGTCTGGCAGGCTGCGCTGTACAGCGCGCTGGAGCTGCCCGGGCACCTGTACGAGCTGTCGCCGATCGCGGTGCTGATCGGCACCATCTACACGCTCGCGCGCATGGCGCAGTCGTCGGAGTTCACGATCCTGCGCACCGGCGGGCTCGGCCCGTCGCGCGCGCTGTCGCTGCTGGCCGGGCTGGGCGCGGCATTCTCGGTCGCGACCTTCCTCGTCGGCGACTACCTCGCGCCCTGGGCCGAGCAGCAGGCCGCGGCGGTGCAGGCGCAGTCGACCTCCGGGCTGTCGATCGGCCGTTCCGGCGCCTGGCTGAAGGACCGCCGGATGACGCCCGAGGGCGAGCGCAGCTACTCGATCAACATCGGGCGCGCCGAGGGCGCAGGCCGCCTGCGCAACGTGCGCATCTTCGAGTTCGACGCGCAGGGCCGGCTGCTGCAGCGCATCGCCGCCGAATCCGCGCGCGTCGACAACCGCTCGCAGTGGACGCTCGCCGGCGTCACCGTCACGCGCTGGCCCGGGCGCGACCACGGCGAGGAGCCGGTGGCCGTCACCACGCAGACGCTGCCCGAGCTGCGCTGGGCGAGCGAGCTGTCGGCCAACGTGGTGGCCGCGGCGGTGCTGCCGCTGGGCACGATGTCGACCCTCGAGCTGCTGCGCTACATCAACCACCTGGCCGACAACGAACAGGCCGGCCAGCAGTACGAGATCCAGTTCTGGCGCCGCGCGCTGTACCCGTTCGCGAGCCTGGTGATGGTGGCGCTGGCGCTGCCCTTCGCCTACCTGCAGGCGCGCGGCGGCGGCATCAGCTGGAAGGTGTTCGGCGGGATCATGCTGGGCATCAGCTACGTGCTGATGAACAACGTCGCCGGCCACCTCGGGCTGCTGCGCCAGTGGACGCCGTGGATCGTGGCCGCCACGCCGAGCGCCGCCTACCTGCTGCTGTCGCTGGCGGCCTTCACCTGGCTCGTGAGGTACCGATGACGGGCTCGCCGCAAGGCCTGCTGCTGATCGCCCACGGCGCGCGCGACCCGGCCTGGGCCGCGCCCTTCGAGGCCGTCGCGCAGCGGGTGCGCGCCGCGGCGCCGGCGCTGGCGGTCGAGCTGAGCTTCATGGAGCTGATGCAGCCGGATGCCCCCACCGCCGGCCGGCTGCTGGCCGCGCGCGGCTGCGATCGCGTCGACGTGCTGCCGCTGTTCCTCGGCGCCGGCGGCCATGTGCGGCGCGACCTGCCGCGCCTCGTCGAGGCGCTGCAGCAGGCGCACCCGGCCACGCGCTGGGCGCTGCGGGCAGCGATCGGCGAGATCGACAGCGTGGTGGCCGCGATCGCCGCGGCGGCGATCGCTTGCACGCTTGACTCCGGCGCGCGCGATGCCGTCGACGGCCGCGCCGAAACGGACGACCCACGCCCCGCCACCGCAACCCTCGTCGCCGATGGCCGCCGGGCGGCTGCGGAATAATCCGCCCGGTTTCCCGACCGGCCGGACCTCATGAACCTGCACCAGTTCCGCTTCGTCCAGGAGGCGGTGCGCCAGAACCTGAACCTGACCGACACCGCCAAGGCGCTGTTCACGTCGCAGCCCGGCATCTCGAAGGCGATCCTCGAGCTCGAGGGCGAACTCGGCGTCGACATCTTCGTGCGCCACGGCAAGCGCCTGCGCAAGATCACCGAGCCGGGCCAGCAGGTGCTGAAGTCGATCGAGCTGATCATGCGCGAGGTCAACAACCTCAAGCGCATCGGCGACGAGTTCTCCAAGCAGGACGCCGGCACGCTCTCGATCGCCACCACGCACGCCCAGGCGCGCTACTTCCTGCCCGAGCCGATCGCCCAGCTGCGGCGCCGCTTCCCGAAGGTCAGCATCACGCTGCACCAGGGTTCGCCGGCGCAGGTGGCGCAGATGGTGTTCGAGGAGATCGCCGACATCGGCATCGCCACCGAAGGCCTGGCCGAGACGCCCGACCTGATCACCCTGCCCTGCTACGAATGGCAGCACGTGGTCGTGATGCCGCCGGGGCACCCGCTGACGCAGGTCGAGCGCATCTCGCTGCAGGACCTCGCGCTGCAGCCGCTGGTGTCCTACCACCCGTCGTTCAGCGGGCGCACGCGGGTCGACCAGGCCTTCGCCTCGCGCCGGCTGAAGCCGAACATCGTGCTGGAGGCCATCGACGCCGACGTCATCAAGACTTACGTGCGGCTCGGGCTGGGCGTGGGCATCGTGGCCGAGATCGCGGTGCGCGACGACCCGCCGGGCGGCGACCTGGTGTCGCGCCCGGTCGGCCACCTGTTCGGCCAGAACGTCACGCGCATCGCGTTCAAGCGCGGCGCCTACCTGCGCAACTTCGTGATCGCGTTCGCCGAGCTGCTGTCGGACCGCCTGAGCCGCGCGCTGATCGCCCGCGCGATCAGCGGCGATCCGCAGGAATACCAGCTCTGAGAGGCCGCCGCCGCGCTCGATCACCCCCGCCACACCGATCACCCCGAACACGCCGATGACCTCGACGACCCCGCGCACCCCCGTCCTCGACAGCCGCCTGCCGCGTGTCGGCACCACGATCTTCACCGTGATGTCCGCGCTCGCCCAGGCTCACGGCGCGGTCAACCTCGGCCAGGGCTTCCCGGATTTCGACTGCGACCCGGCGCTGCTCGACGCCGTCGACCACGCGATGCGCGCCGGCCTCAACCAGTACCCGCCGATGACCGGCGTGCCGGCGCTGCGCGAGGCGGTGGCCGCCAAGATCTCCGCCCTCTACGGCCACGACTACGACCCCGGCACCGAGATCACCATCACCGCCGGCGCGACGCAGGCGATCCTGACCGCGATCCTTGCCATCGTGCACCCGGGCGACGAGGTGATCGTGCTCGACCCGTGCTACGACAGCTACGAGCCGAACATCGAGCTGGCCGGAGGGCGTGCGGTGCACGTGCCGCTGACGCCCGGCAGCTTCCGCCCCGATTTCGCGAAGATCGCCGCCGCGCTCGGCCCGCGCACCCGCGCGATCGTCGTCAACACGCCGCACAACCCGAGCGCCACCGTCTGGTCGGCGGCCGACATGCAGCGCCTCTCGGACCTGCTCGCGCCGACCGACGTGATCGTGATCGCCGACGAGGTCTACGAGCACATGGTCTACGACGGCCAGGCGCACCAGAGCGTCGCGCGCTTCCCGGCGCTGGCGGCGCGCAGCTTCATCGTCTCCAGCTTCGGCAAGACCTACCACGTGACGGGCTGGAAGGTCGGCTACGTCGCCGCGCCGGCGTCGCTGACGGCGGAGTTCCGCAAGGTCCACCAGTTCAACGTGTTCACCGTCAACACGCCGGTGCAGCACGGCCTGGCCGCGTACATGGCCGATCCGGCGCCCTACCTCGAACTGCCGGCCTTCTACGCCGCCAAGCGCGACCTGTTCCGCGCCGGCCTGGCCGCCACCCGCTTCGGGCTGCTGCCCAGCGAGGGCAGCTACTTCCAGTGCGTCGACTATTCGGCGATCAGCGACCAGGACGAGGAATCCTTCTGCCGCCGCCTGACGAGCGAGATCGGCGTGGCGGCGATCCCGCTATCGGCGTTCTATGCCGGCGGCTTCGAGCAGCGCATCGTGCGCTTCTGCTTCGCGAAGAAGGACGAGACGCTGAACCAGGCGCTGGAGCGGCTCGCGCGGCTGTAGGCGAAGCAGCCGGATTCGGCGTGACGCCGGCGTCAGTGGATGACGCCCGGCGACGGCGGCTCGGGGGGGCCGTCCAGGTCGAGATCTAGGTGCAGTTCGACGTCGACCGGCGAGCCCGGGGCAGCCGCGCCGGCGCCGCGCCGCGCCGCCGCCGCCGGCTCCGGCCCGCCCAGTGGCAGCAGCAGGTCGACCTCGCCCGCCGGCGCCGCCTGCTCGGCCAGGTCGCGCGCGATGGCGGCGAGGAACAGCAGTTCGGCATAGGCCGGCAGCGCGAACGTGCCTTCGTTCGAATGGCGGCGGAACAGCAGCGCCTCGATCTGCGGCAGCGCCTGGTCGGGCGTCGGCCACAGCGTCTGCAACTGCGACATCACCGCCGGATAGGCCTCCAGCGACGGCCCCGAGGACGGTCCGGTCGCCCAGTCCGGTGCGTAGGCGTTGAAGCGGCGGTTGAATCGCTCGCGCAGGCGCTCGTAGGTTTCGCGCTCGCCGCGGCGGTGGTAGATGTCGAGCAGCTTCAGGTACGGCAGCGGGCTCTTGCCGCCGCTGCTGCGCACGTGCGCCATCAGCAGGTCGATCGCCGCCTCGTCCTGCCCGATCACGACGAAGAACTCGGCCTGCTGCTCCAGGTCGATCAGTTCCTCGACCGTGATCTCGCGATCGGCCTCGCTGTCTGCCATGGCGCCCCGCGGCGCCGCTGGCGACGACAACCGGCGGGTGGTTCCCCACGAGGAAGACATCGAATCGGCGAAGGCCTGGCGCGACGGCGCTGCGCCGGGCGGATGCGTTCCCGGCGCGGACCCGGCGGGCCGCTCCGGCAGCTCGATGCGCAGCGCCGCCGGGCGCGTCGACGGCGAATCGTCGTCGGCCGCGGGCGCAGCGGCGTTCGGCGGGCGCGGCGGCGTGGCGGGGCCGGTGGCGTGTCGCTGGCGTGGGGTGGGCGCGGCAGGCGCGGCGGGCGCGGCCGGTGCCTGGCGCGACGTGGCCTTCGTTGCGGTGACAGTGCCCGCGCGCTCCGGTGGCCGCGGCGAGACGGGCGGCGTTGCCGCGGCGGGGTGTGGGGTCGATCGGGCTGGCGAGGCGCGGCAGCGTCGCGTCGTGGGCCGGCCGGCCCGGCCGCTGCGACGCGGCGGCGTCCGGCAGGCGCGACGACGCCGGACGCGACGCCCCGCCGACCGCGGCCACCGAGCTGTCTCCATACCAGCTGTCGCGCGGCCCGCTGCAGCCGCTGGCGCCACAGCAGCACCGCGAGCACCGCCAGAAGCACCAGTGCCAGCGTCAGGATGCCGTAGACGATGGCGGGCATCGCAGCGCGTGCGTTCCGGATTCGAGCAGGCGCCCTGCAGCTTCGGCTGTGCACCGGCACGGGAACCGCTGCCTCCGAGGCGGCCGGTGCGGCGGCCTTGCCGGGTTGCGGCGACTGAACCCGCGCCGGGTCCGCAGCGGCGGCGATCGTCGCCGATGCAGCCGCCGCGGCCGGGGGCGTGGCTGCTGCCGCAGCCGCCGGATCCATTGCTGCCGGCGTCGGCGTGGGCCGTGCGGCGGCGACGACACTCGGCGCCGATGCCGCGGCCGACGCAGCCGTGTCGGCCGCCAGCGGCGAATCGAGGGTCAGGCGGGGCCCGGCGGGCAGTGCTGCGGCACGCGACATCGGCGACGGCGCTGCCGGCCGCTCGCCGGCGGGCGTCGAAGCAGCGGCGGCCGCTGCCAGTGCACGCGGCGGCGCCGCACGGGCCGGCGCCTGCACCGGTGACGGCCGCACCGCGCGCGGCGCATGCGCAATCGCCCGGCGCTCGGCTCGGCGTTCCGCCATGCCCGTGCGCTCACGCGCCGGCGCTGCGGCGCGACGTGGGGGTGCGAGCACCGCACTGCGCGGAGGCGCCGCACCGGCATCGCCGGCGCTCGCAGGCGCGCTGATCGGTGCCTGTTCGGCGGCCGGGGCTTCGGCCGGCGCCGTCTGCGCCAGCGCCATCGCCGGCGGATCGACGAAGGCGACCAGGCGGCGCGAGAAATGCGGTGGGCAGCCGATCTGCAGGTTCACGGTGACGATCGGCTCGTCGATGCGCACCGAGGTGCGCACGTGCAGCATCGCGGACGCGCCCTGCTCGTTGCCGACCCACCGGTCGATCTGTACCTGCACCTGGGCGGGCGGCACGCGGGTGTCGCCGGCCAGGACCTCGGCCGTGACGCATTCGGCGCCGATCGCCTCGTCCGGCCCGAGCGAGACCGCGGCGGACAGGTCCAGCGGCTGGCCCAGCATCGTCGCGTTGCCGACCCGGCCGATGCCCAGCGGCAGCGCCGCCGTCGAGGCCAGTGCGAGCACGATCGCAACGGTCAGGGAGTGCGCGGCGCGTGACATGCAGTGGGCGGCAGGCTCGGCAACGTTCGGTGGCGGGGTGACTCGGCGGCGCCGGCGATGGCGCGGATCGCGGGGATCGCGCCGGGACCGGGTGCGGCCGAGAGCCGGCCCGCGGCAGTTGCACCGCGGGCCGGGGCGACTCTAGCACCGCGTTCCGGCCACCAAGCCGAGAACAAGGGCGGCGCTGGAGTGCAAACAAATGCAACAGGCATCCGGCGCGACCGAACGACCGCCCTCGTGGGGACCGGGCACGAACACGCTGCCCGACGCATCAGCTCGCGCACCGGGAACGCAGCGGCGGTCCATGCCGACCGCGGGTTCCCGATGCTGCGTCAGCGCCGCGGCGGGATCGGCGGCGGCTCCGGCTCCTCGACCTGCAACTGCGTCTGCCACGCCGTCGACGAGGTGGCCGGCCAGTCAGGTGCGCCTTCGACCTCGCTGCCGCCGACCTGCACCGCGGCGCGCGCGGCGGCGTCGAACAGCGACACCGTCTCGGCGATCACCCGCGGGTCCGGCTGCTCGGCCTGCAGCCGCAGGTAGACGCGGCCGCGCAGCGTCATCAGCACGAACGGTGGCTGGCCGGCGAGCAGGTTGGCGCCGGCCCGGTCGAGGCGCTGCGCCAGTTCGCCCTCGAGCCAGCCGATGGCCGCATGCGGCTCGCTGGACACCACCGCGTAGCGGCTGCGCCATTCGCGCGGGCCGGGCACGGTGACCTTCGGGAACATCGCGAGCCAGCGCATCTCCTCGGGCGTGGCCACGTCGATCTGCGTCTGGTTGCTCATCGTGTAGCGCTCGAAGGTCTCGCGTTCGAGCGACTCCATCAGCGGGCGCGACAACACCAGCATCTGCAGCCCGCCGGGCAGGCCCAGTTCCATGCGCATGCGCAGTTCGCGCGGTGCGATGTACGCGCGTTGCGATGGCCCCCATTCGAGCCGCCACGGCCGGCCGGCGATGCTGCCGTCGATCACGAAGCCGGCATCGTCGCGGGCGCGCTTGAAGGTGTGGCCCTGCGCCTGTGCCCAAGCCGACACACCTGTCCAATCCGGGCCGGTGGGCGCGCGGGACATCCAGCGCTTGAGGGCGTTCAGCATCGGGGGCGCGGTTGAACTAGAGTCGGGGCGCTCGGGCGCGCCGGGCGCCGTGAGGAGTCGTGCAGATGATCGAAGTGTATTCGTGGGCGACGCCCAACGGCCACAAGGTCCACATCATGCTGGAGGAGTGCGGCCTGCCGTACCGCGTGATCCCGGTCGACATCGGCGCGGGCGAGCAGTTCAGGCCGGAGTTCCTCGCGATCAGCCCGAACAACAAGATCCCCGCGATCGTCGATCCCGACGGGCCGGACGGCCGGCCGATCTCGCTGTTCGAATCGGGCGCGATCCTGTTGTACCTCGCATCGAAGACCGGCCGCGTCCTGCCGGAGGACGTGTCGCAGCGCTACGCGGTGCTGCAGTGGCTGATGTTCCAGATGGGCGGTGTCGGCCCGATGCTGGGCCAGGCGCACCATTTCCGCATCTACGCGCCGGAGAAGATCGAATATGCGATCAACCGCTACACCAACGAGGCCAGGCGCCTGTACGCCGTGATGGACAAGCGGCTCGCGAACAGCAGGTACATCGCCTGCGGCGAGTACACGATCGCCGACATCGCGATCTTCCCGTGGCTGCGCTCGTGGAAGAACCAGGGCATCGACTGGAACGACTACCCGCACCTGAAGGGCTGGTTCGACGAAATCGCCGCCCGCCCGGCAGTGCAGCGCGGCGTGGCGGTGCTCGCGGAAAAGCGCAAGGCGCTGACCGACGACAAGGCGCGCGAGGTGCTGTTCGGGGCGCAGCAGTACCAGCGGCACTGAGGGCTGGCAGCACTCACGTATCGGCCCACAGCGAGGCCGGAGCGTGGATGTCGGCGCGGCCATGCAGAAACGTTCTACCGCCGGCGCCAGCTGCTTGCGCATCCGCGGCCGCACCCGCACCCGCACCCGCACCCGCACCCGCACCCGCACCCGCATCCGCATCCGCAATCGACAAGCTCCAGCGCGCATGCGCGGCGCGATGGGTCGGCGTCGCGCCACCGGGATGGCCGCTGACGCGCAGCGGGCCGGTCGGCTCCAGGGCCACCTCGATCGTCACGCGCAGTGCGAGCGGCGGCACGGCGGGGTCTCCGGGGAGTTCCAGCACCGGGCAGTGAACGAGGTGCACGACACGGTGGGCCGGTGCCGAGGCCGTCGATGCTTCCGATGTCGGTGCCATCGGCGGCGTCGTGGGCCGCCATCCATGGTTCAGGACCTCCGGCAGCGCCTCGACGATGGCGGCGCGAAGCTCCGCGACGGAATGCGCGGAGCCGGAGCGCCGGCACCATGCCATCGCGGCCGGACAGTTCGCGAGTGCGGCGCCCAGTCGTGCCGGTGACGCACGGTTGGCGTCGATCAAGTCGGCGTATCGATCCACCTTCATGCGTCGACTCCCGTTGCTGTGTCGCCCGCCCTCAGCCGCGCTTCTGGCCGCCCGTCAGTCCCGGACCCGCAGTCTCAGTCGAGGCCGCCCCGCGGCAGCCGCAGCCGCTCCCGCCGGTACGGACTCGGGCGGCAGCGTGCCGCGGCCGGCCAACAGGCGGCCGGCCACCAGCCCGGCGAGCAACGATCCCGCGCCGAGCGTCGCCCAGCCGAGCGGAATGGCGTCTTGCCGGGGCGGATCGGCGCCCTCCGGGCAGGTGATCGCGGGTGGCTGTGGATCCGGGGCAGGCGGCAGCGCGGGTTCGGGGGCGGGGGCGGGGCGGGGGCGGGAGGCGGGGCCGGCGGGCTCGCGGCAATGTAGACACGAACGGGCGTCTGCGTACACACCCGCGTGCCCGCCGGCAGCGAGGAGCCGACCACCTCGCCGCGGCGTGCGCCGGCCCGGCCGAAGCGTGCGGGGTCGACAGCAACGCGGACCGGGCGCAGGCAGCGGTCTTCCAACTGGCGCGCGATCGCGGCAAAGCTGTGGCGCGTCCCTGCCGCGGCGGTCGCGATATTGGGCACCTCCGTCCAGTTGCAGGACGCGCGCGATACGGACTGGCACGCCAGCGAGGCGGACGACGCCGTCGTTCCAGTCCACGGAGGCGGTGCCGGTGCGGGCGGCGGTGGTGGTGGCGGCGGTGGTGGTGGTGGTTGCTGCGCCCACGCCGGAAGCGCCGCCGCGAGCAGCGCCACCGCAAGGCGGCTCGCCGATGCGCGCAGCGCGGTCCGCGGTCTCGCCGGGGCCGCACTCGGGCCGGAGCCGGCGCCCGCGGTTCGGATCCGGCGCTCAGGCATCGCTCACCCGTCCGTCCGCGCCGTCCGGCCGCGGCCCGCTGATCCGTCGGTTCATCAGCTTGGACAGAAGGTCGAACCAGAACGGCGCTCCGAACGACACCATCAGCCCGGTCAACAGCCAGCCGACGACGCCCAGCGGCAGCGCGGCGCCGAATTGCCGGAGCCAGGCCTCCAAATGCTTTCCGGCCGATGCGCCGGCGTCGAACTTCCATCCGAGCGACGGGATGCGCGAAAGGAAGTCCTCCGCTCGCTTGCTGGCGGCGTTCGCCTCCGCCACGGCGGCGGCGTAGGTGCGCCGCAGCGCCGCCAGCGCGTCTTCAGCCGACGCGTTGGCGGCGTTCGCATCCTTGCCGTTCGTGCCTGCAACTGCCTTCTTGTCGGGCTTCTTCGCCGCCTCGCTCGCCGTTGCCGCCGATGGGCTCGCCGTTGGGTTCACCGGCGGGACGGCCTCTCCATCGTCCCGGGGCCCGGGCCCGGCCGGCGACATCGCCCGCAGCATCGCCGTCGCCAGTTCCGGCGCCCAGACGACCTTGCTGCTGCCCCAGAAGGCGGTGCGGAACCCGTCCCAGGTCGTCTTGCCGTCGAAGATCGCCTGCATCGGCTGGCACAAGGCCTTGTCTCCGCCACGCTGCTCGGCGGTGCGGCCGCTCAGTTGCGCCTCCAGCGGCTTGCCGTCGTCGCTGGTCGACACCTGGGTCTTGATCCACGCATCGCACAGCGCGACCTGCATCGAGGTCACGGTGTCGGGCGGCATCGGGCCGTCGGCATTCGAGCCCGCGCCCGCCGGCCACAGGCGCACCGACAGCCCGGCGAAATGGCCGGAGCGCAGCAGCAGCGGCAGCATCTCGCGGGCGAGCTGATTCGCCCGGCAGTCGCGGTTGCAGGCCGCCGTGGCAGCCTTGTCGTCGGGCGTGCCGAGTGCGCGGATCTGGGCGTCCCAATCCAGCGAGCGCGCGCTGCGCGCGAAGACGATCTGCTGGCCGTAGCTCGGGTCGCCGCCGCGCTTGACGACCTCCTCGGCGAACGCCACGCCAGCGCGGCGCAGCGTCTCGTCGTTGGCCAGGTCGCGCGCGATCAGCAACGGGTTGACGTTGAAGATCAGCGCCAGCACGACGCCGCAAACGAACAGCAGGATCGTGGTGTGGCGCTTGAACCAGCCCGAGGCCCGTTCCATCACCTGGTCGTACCAGACCTCGACGCCGCGGATCAACTGCGCCGGGTCGAAGTTGGCCTCGGAGACGATCGGCCGCAGCGCCTCGCGCAGCGAATCCGGCAGCGGCCCGTGGTCGACCACCGCCCGCGCCGCGTCGACGATCGGCACCTCGACGACGACGAGGCTGCCGACCTCGCGCAGCGCCCACAGCCAGACCGCATCGGCGTCGAGTTGGGCCAGCGTGGTGACGTTGTTCGGGGCGGGCAGCCTTCCGACGCCGTCGGCCGCCTTGTCGAACAGGCTGGCGATCCGGTCGCGAAGCTCGATCCGGCTGGCGGCAGCGATCGGTCCCGCGGCCGCCGGACCGACGCCGCGGACGACCTGCGCGAGCGCGCGCAGCGAGGCCGACGCCGCGGCGGGCGTCTGCGTCGACAGCGCCCGGAACTCGCCCGTCACCCAGGACAGCAGCGCGGCGGCGGAGGTGACGCGCTGCGCCGTGTCCATCAGCCGCATGCCGGCGGGCTGCGCGCGCAGCGCCGGGTTCGCCGCCAGGTCTGCCAACAGCGCCGAGGCCACGGGGCCGCCCGCGCCGACCGCGGCCGCCACGCTGCCGACCCGGTCGAGCAGCACCCGCGCGAACACGGCCGCCGGCACGTAGGTCGGCGCGGTGCCCTCCGAGCGCAGCAGGCTCTTGGGCTTGCGCAGCGATTCGAACAGACCGTGCGTCAGCAGGCCCAGCGGATCGGCGCCCGGAAGTTGGCCGAGGCGGCCCTTGAACGCCACCAGCAGCGAGCGCACGCGGCCGTCGCCGAGCACCATCTCGCAGACGAATCGCTCCAGCGCATCGGCACGGACGTTGCGCAGCAGCGAGTTCATCGACTCGACCAGGTACGACGACACGATCGACAGCAGCCAGAACAGTGCCGACAGCGAGATCACGATCTCCAGGATGGCATTCAGGTTCATGCGAGCGTCCTTGCGTTGCCCGGCGGCTCGGCCGGCATGGCCGGGCGGCGGTCCGGAACGCGACGCAGTCTGGAAGCCATCCAAGGCCGCTGCATCCGCAAGCCGAGGGATCCCGGCAACGCGAGATCCACCGTCGTGGGGACGAGGCCCGCCGTCCCGCTCGCGGGGCCTCCGGCTTTCAAGAGGCTGGCGCCGCCTCTCGACCATCGCACCCATCCTCCGCCTCGGGGGTGCCCGGATGGGGGGCACCCCCTAGACTTCGCGGGCCCCGCGCGGCAGGCAGGCCGGCCGCGGGGCATCGACCCCGGTCAGGAGACACGCCCCGCGGCCACGCCGCGCCGCCGCACAGCCGGCGCCGCCGCGACGCGGGGCGTCGACCGGCCCCCTCCTCGCTGACAACACGGTGTGAACATGGCGACCATCTTCGGCACGACGGGCAACGACAGCCTCACCTCCGGCACCGCCGGCAACGACACCTTCTACACGTCGCTCGGCGGCGACTACGTGCAGGCGAGCGCCGGCAACGACACCTACAACCTCGGCTACAAGTACAGCGCCAGCTACTGGCGCTACGGCTTCAACGACTTCGACACGCTCGACTACCGCTTCGCGTTCTCGAGCTACGGGCTCGCGGCGACGGACCTGAAGATCGTCGTCGACCTGCAGGCCGGCACGATCCAGAAGCTCAATGCCGCCGGCACGGTGCTGAACACCGACACCGTGATCGGCGTGGATTCGATCTACGGCACCCAGAATGCCGATGTCTTCCACGGCCGCAACACCTGGGACTACGAGGAATTCCGCGGCTTCGGCGGCAACGACCTGATCGACGGCCGCGGTGGCAACGACGCCGCCAGCTACGTCAACGCCACCACCGCCGGCATCAGCGTCAACCTCGCCGCGGGCACCGTGACCAGCACCGACACCGGCATCGGCAGCGACACGCTGCGGCAGATCGAGATCGTGCTCGGCACCGGCTTCGCCGACACCTTCGTCGCCACCGGCTACGGCGGAGCCAGCGTCAACAAGAATTCGTTCGGCGAGGAGTACAACATCTTCAACCCGAACGGCGGCAACGACGTCGTCACCGGCAACGGCCAGACGATCCTGAACTTCGCCGGCGTCGGCGGCGCGATCACCATCGACCTGTCGGGGCAGACCGCGCCGGGCGTCGCCTCGCACATCGTGACCGGCTTCGTCGACGACCCGGCCACCGGCGCCTACGCCCCCGGCGACATCACCGCCTCCGGTGTCGACCAGGCGCGCGGCGGCAACTACAACGACACGCTGATCGGCGGCGGCAAGGTCAACACCGCCGGCAGCGGCAACACGATCTCCGGCGACAGCAGCTTCGAAGCCTTCCGCGGCGGCGCCGGCAACGACTCCATCGACGGCAAGACCGGCTTCGACCGCGCCGACTACAACACCGGAATCCCGCTCGAGGGCATCGTCGTCAACCTCGCGGCCGGCACCGTGGCCGGCGATCCGTTCTCCACCGGCGCCGACACGCTGCGCGGTGTCGAATCGATCGGCGGCACGCACGTCGACGACGTCTACAACGCGGTCGGCTTCACGCTGTCGAATGCCGTCGGCGCCTCGGTGAACAGTGGCGACGTGGTAGTCAACCCACCCGCCGGCGAGACGATCGCGTCCAACGCCTTCAACGAGTTCCGCCCCGAGGGCGGCAGCGACACCATCACCGGCAACGGCGCCACGCGCATCAGCTTCAGCTCGATCCTGGTCGAGCAGCCGGTCGGCACCGATCCGTCGGTGCAGGTGGCATTCACGTCGGCCAGCGGCGGTGCCGGCGACTACGGGCAGACCGACGGCGGCTTCGGCAGCGTGCACTTCACCGGCGTGTACTCGGTGCGCGGCGGCAGCGGCAACGACACGCTGACCGGCAGCACCGGCTTCCAGCAGCTCCAGGGCTACTACGGCGACGACACGCTGATCGGCGGCGACGGCAACGACGTGCTTTACGGCCACCTCGGCGGCGCGGGCTCGGCACTGAACCTGTCGGCCACCTTCACCGACAACGACACGCTGGACGGCGGCGCCGGCAAGGACCTGCTGCGTGGCGACTTCGGCAACGACGTCCTGATCGGCGGCGCCGGCGCGGACGTCTACATCGTCGACGCACTCACCGACACCGTCAGCGAAACCTCGACCGTGGCCGGCGAGATCGACCGCGTGGAAAGTTCCGTGAGCTGGACGCTGGGCGCCAACATCGAGCAGCTCGTGCTGACCGGCAACAGCGCGATCAACGGCACCGGCAACACCCAGGCGAACACGCTGACCGGTAACGCCGCCGCCAACACGCTGAATGGCGGCGCCGGGACGGACACGCTGATCGGCGGGCTGGGCAACGACACCTACGTCGTCGACGTGGCAACCGACGTCGTCATCGAAACCTCGACGCTCGTCTCCGAAGTCGACACGGTGTTCGCGAGTTCCTCCTACACGCTCAGTCTCAACGTCGAGAACCTGACTTTCCAGGGAAGCGCGAACACCTTCGGCACCGGCAACGGCGGCGTCAACCGGATCGTCGGCAACAGCGGCGCCAACACGCTCGACGGCAAGGTCGGCAATGACATCCTGACCGGCGGCGCGGGCGCCGACACCTTCCGCTTCACGACCGCGCCGAACAGCTCGTTCAACGCCGACCAGATCACCGATTTCGTCTCGGTCGACGACCGCCTGCTGCTCGACCACAACGTGTTCACCGGCATCGGCCCCGCCGGCGCGCTGGCGGCCGGCGCGTTCGTCGCCGGCGACCATGCGCTGGACGCCGGTGACCGGGTGATCTACGACGCCGCCACCGGCCACCTCTTCTTCGATGCCGACGGCAGCGGCGCCGGCGCGCAGGTGTTGTTCGCCAAGGTGACGGCGGGCTCGGTGCTCAACGCGGGCGACATCTTCGTCGGCTGAGGCCGGCGCCACACCGTGAGGCCGGCGGCGTGCGCTGCCGGCTGCAGCATCAGCCCAGCAGCGGGCTGCGCATGCCGGTGTAGCCGCACACCTGCTCGTAGGCGTGGCCGAGCTGCAGCACCGCGAAATCGGCCTGCGCGCGGCCCATCACCTGCAGGCCGATCGGCAGCCCGCCCGGCCCGAAGCCGGCGGGCACCGCAAGCACCGGCGCACCGGCCAGCGTGCCGCCGATCACGATCTCCATCCAGCGGTGGTAGCTGTCCATCGCGGTGCCGGCGATGCGCTTCGGCCAGTCCAGCGCGGCATCGAACGGGAAAATCTGCGCCGTCGGCAGCACCAGGTAGTCGAAGCGCTGGTACAGCGCGGCGAGCGCCTGGTACCACGCGGAGCGGTCGCTCGAAGCGCGGTACAGGTCGGCCGCACTCAGCGCCAGGCCGTTCTCGATCTCCCACACCGCCTCGGGCTTGAGCATCGCGCGCAGCTTCGGGTCAGCGTACAGGGCGCCTGCGCTGCCGGCGATCAGGAAGCCGCGCAGCGCGCGCCAGGCCTTCCACAGCCGGTCCATCGGGAAGTCGGGCTTCGCCGGCTCCACGCTGCAGCCCAGCGTCTCGAAGTGCTTCAGCGCCTGGCGGCAGGTGTCCACCACGCCCGGCTCGGTGGGCAGGTAGCCGTCGAAATCGCCCAGCCAGCCGATGCGTGTGCCCTTGAAATCGCGTTCGAGCGGGCGCGCGAACATCGCCGGGTCCTGGTCGATCGACAGCGGCACCCGCGCGTCGAAGCCGGCCTGCACCGACAGCAGCATCGCCACGTCGGCCACCGTGCGGCCCATCGGCCCCTCGACGCCGAGCTGCTGCACGAACACCTCGGGCGCCGGCCCGAAGGGCACGCGGCCGAACGACGGCCGGAAGCCGAACACATTGTTCCAGCCGGCCGGGTTGCGCAGCGAGCCCATCATGTCGCTGCCGTCGGCCACCGGCAGCAGATGCAGCGCCAGCGCCACCGCCGCGCCGCCGCTGCTGCCGCCGGCGCTCTTCGCCGGGTCGAAGGCGTTGCCAGTGGTGCCGAACACGCTGTTGTAGGTGTGCGAGCCGAGGCCGAACTCCGGCGTGTTGGTCTTGCCGATCAGGATCGAGCCGGCGCGGCGCATGCGCTCGACGACGATCGCGTCGGTCTTCGGCACGTTGCCGCGCAGGATCGGCGAGCCCATGGTCGTGACGATGCCGGCCGTGGCCGCCAGGTCCTTCGGTGCCTGCGGGAAGCCGTGCATCCAGCCCAGGCGCTGGCCGCGCGCGAGCTGGGCATCGCGCTCGTCGGCCTGCTTCAGCAGCGCCTCGCGCGGCTGCAGCGAGACGATCGCGTTGACGCGCGGGTTCAGCCGGTCGATCTGCGCCAGGTAGGCCTGCATCACCTCGCGGCACGACACCTCGCGAGCGCCGATCGCCTGGGACAGGCGGACGGCGCTCCAGCCGGTGATATCGCCGGCGCCCGCCGTGGCGGAGGGCGTTGCGGGGGCGATCCCGGGAGCGGATCCGGGTGCGGCACCGGATTCGGCACCGGGTGCGGCGGGCCGCGCCATCACCGCCGCGGGCACCGCCCAGAGGGCTGCGCCGGCCTTGAGCAGGGTGCGCCGCTGCCGGTCGACAGCGCTTGTATCGGAGGCGTCTTCGTGTCCATGTTGCATCGTACTTCCTGGGTCGTTGAAGGCGGATCGGTGCGGGAGCCTAGGCAGCGACGGCCAGCGGCGTTAGCCGGATTCGGCAGGCCGCGCCGGTGGCGCCCGACCGCGGCCTGCGCCCGGGCCCTGGCTGGCGCCCCGGCCGCCGGGCGCCTGCGACCGAGACGCCGGGCGACCCGCGACGCGCGCCGTCGCCCTGCAGGCTTGCCGAATCCGGATAACGCCCGCCGGCGCCGCTGCCTACCGTGTCGACCGAACCGGACCGCCGGTCCCGGGCGACACGAAAGGCACCGCATGAGACGAAACCGAATGGCACGCCGCGCCGCCGGCCTGGCCACCGCGCTGGCCGCCGCCCTGGCCGCGACGGCCGCCCCCGCCGCTGGCTCCGCGGCGGGCATCGCGTCCGCCGCCGCGCCGCTGCCCACCGAACGGCAGACGGTGGCGCGCCTCGATGCCGACGCCACCCACCGCATCTACCTCGCCGACCCGGTGATCGGCCACCTGATCGACGGGCGGCTGCACGTGATCGACGGCCGCTCGATGCGCTACCTGAGCGCGATGAGCACCGGCTACGTCGGCCAGACGGCGCTCTCGCCCGACCGGCGCGAGCTGTACGTCGCCACCACCTACTACACGCGGCTGCACCGCGGCACGCGCACCGACGTGGTCGACGTCTACGGCACCGACGACCTGGCGCTGCGCCACGAGATCGAGATCCCGCCCAAGCATGCGCAGTCGCTGAACATCCGCGCGACGCTCGCGCCCAGCGCCGACGGCCGCTGGCTACTGGTGCAGAACGCCACGCCGGCCAGCAGCGTGACGGTGGTCGACCTGCAGGGCCGCAAGACGGCGTCCGAGGTGCCGACACCCGGCTGCTGGGGCGTGCTGCCGTGGCCGAAGGACGCGTCGCGCTTCTCCACCGTCTGCGGCGACGGCACGCTCGCCACCGTCGAGCTCGACGAGACCGGCCAGGCCCGGCCGCGCACGCCGGGCGTGAAGTTCTTCGATCCCGACAGCGACCCGGTCTTCATGCACTACGAGGTGGTCGGCGACACGCTGTGGTTCGTCTCCTACGGCGGCAAGCTGCACGGCGTGCGGCTCGATGCCGCCGGCGTGCAGCCCGAGGCGCCGTGGAGCTTCGTGCCGGCAGCCGACGCCCGCGCAGGCTGGCGGCCGGGCGGCTACCAGCTCTTCGCGGTCGACGCCGCGCGGCAGCGGCTCTTCGTCGGCATGCACCCCGGCGCGAAGGACGGCTCGCACAAGTCGCCGGCGCAGCAGCTCTGGGTGATCGACCTGGCGCAGAAGAAGCGCGTCGCGCGCTGGCCGGGGCAGAACGCGGTGTCGATGACGATGTCGGTACCGGGCGCGGCCAACGCATCCGGCGCGGCCGCCGGCGCCCCGCCCCGCCTGTTCGTGCTCGACGGCCTGACCAACGGCCTGGTCTCGCTCGACCCGCGCGCGGCCGGCGTGCCGAAGCCGATCGCCCGTTTCGACGGTCTCGGCGAGACGCCGGTCTACCTGGAGGCGCAGTGATGGCCCCCCTGCCCGGATTCACCGTCGACCCCGTGCTCGGCCACGCGGCCGCGGCCGCCCTCGCGCTGGTGCTGGTGTTCGCCGCGGTGGCCAAGCTGCGCGACCTGGAGCTGTTCCAGCATGCCGTCGCCAACTACGAGCTGCTGCCGCCGTCGCTGCTCGGCCCGGCCGCCCGCGTGCTGCCGTTCGCAGAGCTGGCGGCCGGCGTGCTGCTGCTGCCGGTGGCAACGCGGCCGCTCGGCGCCGCGCTGGCGATCGCACTGCTGCTGGCGCTCGGCGCGGCGATCGCCGCTGCGCTGCGCGCCGGCCGCGGCGCGATCGACTGCGGCTGCGGCGGCCTGGGCGACTCGCCCGGCGCCGGCCCGACGCTGTCGCGCGGCCTCGTCGTGCGCAACGGGCTGCTCGCGGGTGTCGCCGCGCTGGCCGCGCTGCCGCTGTCCGGCCGGGCGACCGGCTGGCTCGACATCGTCGCCACGCTGGCCGCCGCCCTCGCCTTCACCGGCCTGTCTGATCGTCTCCAACCTGCTGTCCTGGGGCGCCGTGATCGCCCTGGTGCTGGCCGTGCTCGCGCTGTCGCGCCAGGTCGGCATCCTGTACGAGCGCATCGCGCCGATGGGCGCGCTGATGATGGACAGCGGCCCGGGCATCGGCGCCGCCGCGCCGAAGCTGACGATCCCCTCGCTCGGCGGCGGGCTGTTGCAGATCGGCGCGCCGGCGGCGCAGGCGACGCTGCTGTTCTTCCTGTCGCCCACCTGCCCGGTCTGCAAGAAGCTGCTGCCGATCGTCAAGAGCATCCAGCGCGACGAGGCGCCGTGGCTGCGCGTGGTGCTGGCCTCCGACGGCGAGCAGCCGGAGCACGACGCATTCCGCCAGCGCGCGGGGCTGACCGGCTTTCCGTACCTGCTGTCGCACGAGCTGGGCATGAGCTTCCGCATCGCCAAGCTGCCGTACGCGGTGCTGATCGACGACGCCGGTACGGTGCGCGCGAAGGGGCTTGTCAACAGCCGCGAGCAGCTCGACAGCCTGTTCACCGCCAGCGAACTGCGCGTCGCTTCGGTGCAGGACTACCTCGACCAGCCTCGGCTCGTGAAGGAGCACGCATGAACCTTTTCCGCTTCCTCGACGGATTCACCGAGCGCCGCACGCGGCAGATCGCGAGCGTCACCTCGCGGCGCAGCGCGCTGGTCGGCGTCGGCCGGGTGCTGGTGGCGAGTGCGTTCACGCTGCCGGTGCTGCCGTTCGACCGCACGTCGCAGGCGCACGCGGCGGGCCATGGCGGCGGGGGTGGGGGTGCCGGCGGCAAGCGCCGCGGCCCGCCGACCGAGACCGACTGCGACTACTGGCGCTACTGCGCGGTCGACGGCTTCCTGTGCTCCTGCTGCGGCGGCAGCGCCACGAGCTGCCCGCCCGGCACCACCGCGTCCAAGGTGGCCTGGGTCGGCACCTGCCACAACCCGGCCGACGGGCGCGACTACCTGATCAGCTACAACGACTGCTGCGGCCGCGGCGCCTGCGGGCGCTGCATGTGCAACACCAACGTCGGCGAACGCCCCGGCTACCGCATGGGGCTGCACAACGACATCAACTGGTGCATGGCGAACGACAGCTCGGCCTTCCACTGCACGACCTCGGTGGTCGTCGGCGTGGCCGAGAAGGAGGGATGAGATGGACCGATCGATCCTCACGAGGAAACGCCGGGCCGCACGCGGCTTCCCTGTCCGAGGGCGAACGCGAGGCGCCGGCCTGCGGGCAATCGCAGGTGGCGCCTGGCTGGCGCTGGCCGCGGCACTCTCGGCCGCCGCGCCGGCGGCGGCCCGCGCGGCCGACGGCGCCGTGGTGTTCCGCCAGGTCTGCATCGCCTGCCACCAGGAAGGCGCCGTCGGGGCGCCGGGGCTGGCGCCGGCGCTGGTCGGCAGCCTCGCGTCACGTGCCGACGCGGCGCCGGTGCGCGCCTACATGGCGCAGGTGCTGGTGCACGGGCTGAGCGGGCGCATCGTGGTCGACGGCGTCACCTACACCGGCGCGATGCCGGCACAGGCGGCGCTGTCGGACGACGAGATCGCCGCGGTGCTGACACACGTCGTCGTCGACCTGGCGGGGCAGAAGGCGGTGCCGCCGTTCCAGGCGTCGGACATCGCCGCCGCACGCGCCGCGAAGCCGAGCGCCAAGGACCTGCGGGCCCAGCGCGAGGCGGCGCTGGCGCATTGAATCGCGGCCGGCCGCGCCGGACGACCGGACTACCCGAAGTCGGCCGGACGGCCGATCGACCCGCCGTGGCGCGCCGCGCCGCCGACGTCCCGAACCCATCGCCGAGGTGTCGATGAAGCGATTCCCGAATCCAGCCGCTGCGCTGCTCGCGGCGACCTTCGCACTGGCGTGCGCCGGCCCGGCGCATGCGGTCGGCGGCGCGCCGATGCACTACATGCTGAACTGCATGGGCTGCCACCTGGACGACGGCAGCGGCATGCCGGCCAAGGGCATACCGAACATGAAGGGCGTGGTCGGCAACTTCCTGCGCCTGCCCGAGGGGCGCGCGCTGATCGTGCAGGTGCCGGGCGTGATGAACACGCCGCTCGACGACCGCGATGTCGCCGACCTGATGAACTGGATGCTGGCGAACATCGCCGGCGACAGCCTGCCGCCCGGCACCGAGCCGTACACCCGCGACGAGGTGAAGGCGCTGCGCGCCAGCCGACCGGCCGACGTGATGCGCGAGCGCTCGCGCGTCGTCGAGCGGCTGCGTGCGCTCGGCTACGCGATCGATTGAGACGCGATCGCCCGAGGCGGGGCGGCGTCGGCGCCCGGCGCGGCGGCCGGGCCGGCCTGGTCTCGCTCGCGGCCGTCGATGCGGGTGGTTGGGTCCGCGCCGTCCGGCATCGGAACGCGCCCACGCGCGCGGGTCGCCGACGGCAGCTCGCCGAACATCGCCCGGTAGTCGGCCGCGAAGCGCGACAGGTGCCAGAAGCCCCAGCGCGCGGCGATGTCGCCGACGCCGGCCTGAGGCTCGGCCAGCAGGTCGCGCCGCACGCGGTTCAGCCGCATCGTGCGCAGGTAGGTGATGGGGCTCAGGTTCAGCACGTCCTCGAAGGCGTATTGCAGCGCGCGGCGTGACGCGCAGGCGGCCTCGCACAGCTCCGGCACGGTGATCACCGCGTCGGCATGCGCCTGCATGTAGGCCCGCGCCGCACGCACGATGCGCTGCCGCGCGGCGGCGCTGGTCGGCAACTGCGCGCGGCGGTGGTCGGGCGCGATGCAGTCCAGCACCAGGTCCGACATCGACAGCGCCAGCGTCCGGCGCAGCGCCGGTTGCGCCAGCAGCGCGGCGTGCTCGCGCCCGAGCTGCATCGCCGCATCGAGCAGTTCGCGCAGTTCGGCGTGGCGCGGCGGCAGGCCATCGAGCCGGCAGGCGCGCGGCACGTCGAGTGCGAAGCCGCTGCCGCGCACGCGGTCGGCATGGCGCGTGAGCTCGTCGGTGTCGATGCACACGGCCAGCAGCTCCATGCCGGGGGCGGTGACGAACTCGAATTCACCGCCGGACGCGATGGCGATCGTGCCGACGCCCTCGAGCCGGTGGCCGCAGAACCAGCCGGTGCCGGCGGCAGCGTCGGTCAGGGCGACGGTGACGGTGCCGTCGCGCGGGCGGCCGCTCTGCAGCACCGCCTGCGTGGTGTGTTCCCGGAACACCTGCACCGGGCCGATGCGCAGGTCCTCCAGCCGGCCGTCGAAGCGCCCGGGCGTGATCTGCTCGTAGCGCTGGTCCCAGGCGCTGAGCGCGGCCGCGTGCTCCTCGGCGTCGCGGGTTCTCGTGGCGAAAAAGTGAGGGTCGGACATCGTCGGCACCGATGCGGCGCGCGGGATGGTCGCACCGGCACGGTCAGCGGTCCATCAGCACGATCGATGCCTGCCGGGCCGTGGCGCGCGGGCGACGGCGAAGCTGTCGGCTGGCTGTCGTCGGCGACGGCTTCCGGACATCCCGGCCCGGCCGGGTTCGTCGATTGCCTCGAGTGGGCATCGATGCCCAGGAGTTGCCGATGACACCTAAGCTGCTTGCCCTGGCGATCGCCGCCGCGATCGCCACGCTGTCCGGATGTGATCGCGCATCCGCCCCGGCGCCGGAGGCCGCTGCGCCGGCCTCGGATGCGCTGCCGCCGGTCGCGGCGGCACCGGTGGAAGCGCCGGTGGAAGCGCCGGCCCAGGCACCGGTCGCGGCGCCCGCACCGCTGCCCGCTCCAGCCGCCCTGCCACGGGCGCCGGCGCCGCCGGTGGCCCGTGCGCCGACTTACGCGCCGGTGCCGCCGCTGGCGCAGGCGCCGGTATATCGGCGCGACCAGGCGCAGAACTACTCGCCGAATGACCGGCCCAGCTACCCGACCGACGACCCACGCAATGACGCGCCCCCACCGGTCTACCGGTATGCCGGCCCGGTCCCGGACTACCGCGTCGTCGACATCGACCCGCCGCTGGAACAGCCGGCCGCGATCTCGGTGCCGTGGGCGCCGCCGCCGATGCGGGTCGAGGATCCGCCGCCACCGCCCTCGCGGGACGCGGTCTGGACCGGCGGCTACTGGGTCTGGCGCGGCGAGTGGGTGTGGGCGCGCGGCCGCTGGGCCGAACCGCCACGGCCCGGCTACACCTGGGAGCACCCTTACTACGAGCACCGGCGCGACCGGGTGGTGTTCGTCGACGGCCACTGGTCGCCGCCGGACCGCCCCTTCGTCGCGCCCGCGGCAGGGATCGCGATCGCGCTCGCGGTGGTCGCCGTCGCCGCGTTAGCCGGCCACGCGCCCGACGGCCCGCCGGGTGTGTTCGTCCCGCCGCCGCCGGGGTCGCGGCCGGGCATCGTGATCCCGGCGCCGCTCGGCACGCCACCGATGGTCGTCAGCCGCGCGCCGCCGGTCATCGGCGTAGGCATGCGCATCGACCGCGCACCGGAGCGTGGCCGCCCGCCGGTCGTGGTCGACCGCCGCAGCACCGTGATCAACCAGACGACGAACATCACCACCATCAACCGGATCACGAACGTGCGGATCGTCGCGCCCGCCAACGCGACCACGACTCACCGGCCGTTCCAGACCTCGCTGCCGACGCAGCCGCGGCTGATCGCCGCCGCGGCGCCGGCGGTGCTGCCTCCGACGCCGGCGGTGGCGCCGCCGTCACCCGCCGTCGTGGCGCCGGCTCCGGCCGTCGTGCCGCCGGTGCCTGCGGTCGTGCGGCGGGCCACCTCGGCCATCCCGCCGACGCCGCGGGTCGCCGCGGCCACGCCACCGGCGGCGTCCACCCCTGCGGCACCGCCGGTCCGCATCGCACCGTCACCCGCGGCGGATCGCGCCACGGCGGGGCTGCAGAGACCGGGCGGCGCATCGGCGGCCGCCGCACCGGCCATCGTTCCGGCGGCGAGTGCGCCCGCGCCCACCCACTCCGCGGCCGTATTGCCGAATCCGAAGGCCGCGGCGCCCGCCGTCACGCCACCCCGAGCGCCGGCCGCGTCGGCGGCGCCGGCGTTGCCCGGACCAGCGTCGGCGACACCACGCGCGGTGCCACCGGCACTGGCTGCGCGGCCGGCATCGGCGGCGCATCCCGTGCCCGCGACGACCGCATTGCCGCCGCCGGCCACGCATCCGTCCGCCGGGCCCACGTCCAAGACGACGGCGCCTGCCCCGCCCAAGCGCGCTGCCGCTGCCGATCCGCCGACCCTCGTGAAGGCGCCGGTGGTTTCCCTGCCACCGGCAGTTCGATCTCCTGCGCCACCGGCACCTATCGGCCGCCCGGCGGCGCCACCGGCGACGGCGGGGACGGCGGTGGTCCATCCTGCCGTCCGCCCCGAAGTGCGCGCACCCGGGCCGGCGCCGGCCGCATCATCGGCAGCCAAGGGGCCTTCCGCGCATCCGGCCGTCGACCGAGCGCATGCCCCGACGCCAGTGAAGCCGGCGTCCGCGACTGATACGCCTCAGCGCCCGCGCGACAAGACCGAGACCATGCCGCGCTGACCGCGAGTGGCGGGCGAAATGGGTGACGAAAACGGGTCGCGAAAAGAAAAAGGCGCCCCTTCCCGGGGCGCCTTTCATCGACCGGAGCGCCCGGTCGAAGGGGTGTTGCTCAGCGCGAACGGCGACGGCGGGCAACGACACCCACCGCGCCCAGGCCGGCCAGCATCAGCGCGTAGGTCGAGGGTTCGGGCACCACCGGCGGCGGCTCGTTGAAGCCGGCGATGCCGGTGACGTAGAAGCCGGCGACGAAGATGTTGTCGTCCTTCGAGGAATTGAAGGTGTCGACCTTGATGGCGGTGTCGCCCGCGGTGATGAAGGACGTGAGGTTGTAGCGCTCGTGGTCCTGGGTGTAGGACGCCGGATTGATCGGCGAGAACGCATCGTCATAGCCGCCCATCGTGATCAGCGAACCGTTCGCGACCTGGGCGCCGTCGTCGTTGTTGCCGGCCACGTTGGTCAGCAGGGTGTTGTTGACCGTGACGCGCGAGGTCTGGCCGAACTGGCTGGCGCTGAAGCCGATGCCGAGCACCATCTCGGCCTGGAAGCCCGGGTTGGCGGGGTTCAGCGGCTGCGCGAAGTTGATCGAGGTGCTGTCGCCGCCGGTGCGCGCGAAGCCGTCCAGCAGGCCGAACGAGGCCGTGGGCAGCGCCGCATTCTTGTAGACCACGACCAGCGCTTCGCCGTCCTGCGAGGAGCTGCCTTCGGTGATCGAGAAGTTGTAGACGCCGCCGGCGCCGCCGTTGATGAGCGGCGCGACGATGCTGGTCACGTCGGCACGGGCGGACGACAGCGAGCAGCAGGCGTCGGTGTTCAGGACCGGGCCGCCGAAGCTCACGGCCGAGCCGTTCAGCGTGGCGGAGACGCCGGCGTGAGAACCGTTGAAGAAGGTCGAGGTGTACAGGTAGGCGGCCAGGACTTCCGAGCCGACCGGCACCGAGGCCGAGATGGTTCCGCTGTTCGAGGTGCTGCCGAAGCCATCGGACGAATATCCGACGTTTCCGGTCCAGGAACCGAAGGTGGTCAGCGACGCGAAAGCGCCGCCGGATGCAAGGATGGCGGCGGCGCCGACCAGCGCGCGTGCCATGGGCGAATACTTGAACACTTGAACTCCCCTGGGTTGTAGAACTGCAATGCCGGCTGACTGCCGACGCATGGGCGGGGCCGCCGGGAAGTGGTCTGGCCCGCGTGCGCCAAGTGCTTCCCGCCATCGTCGATCCCACTCACGAATTCAGTCTATTTGCTTATGTCTCATAAGTTCCCCCCTGGGTTGAGCGGGGTATGGCTGGCAAATCGGCCGTTTTGCCGGTTTGTTTCCGGTACCTGCGAAGGCGATCCGCGGCGGCAACGGACCGCCGCCGCGAAACCTCGGGATCGGAGCGATCGGCCGCCCCGCTGGAGACTCAGCCGAGCCGGTCCCGGTAGCGTGCCGCGGCCTGGCCGCGCGACTCGACGCCGAGCTTGCCGAGGATGTTGGCCACGTGCCGCTTGACCGTGTGCGGGCTGAGATCGAGCTGCCGCGCGATGATCTTGTTGCTGTCGCCGGCGGCCAGCAGCGCGAGCACTTCACGCTCGCGTGGGCTGATCGGCTCGGCGCCGGCCGGGCCGGCGGACGGCGTCGGCATGGGTCTCGATGTCGATGTCGTTGTCGTTGTCGTTGTCGTTGTCGTTGTCGTTGCCGCTATCGATGTCGGCTCGATTGAGATCATGGGAGCCGCAGCCCTGGCGGCGCCATCGACCGCCACCCGCTGCCTCGGCACGACGGTCTCCAGCGTGGCGAGCTGCACCGCGTCCAGCGCCTGCACGATCGCGCTTTCCGACAGGCGACGCAGCAGTCCCGCGCCGGCGAAACGGGCAGACATCGCGTAGCCGCGCAGCCGGATGCCGTCCAGCGCCTCGCGCAGGCAGTCGGTCGCCTGCCGGGCGTCACCGAGCTGCAGGCACAGGCCGGCGCGTTGCAGGTTCAGCGCGGTGACGATGCCGACCGCGTCGTGCCGGCCGTAAGGCGCCACCGCCTCGCCGAGCTGCACCTGGGCGCGGGCCGGGTCGCCGCCGAGCCAGGTCTCGTACGCGTCGATGATCCGCGCCACGCCGGTGTGCGTCACCGACACCGAGTCCGGCATCGTGCGCCGCAGCGATGCGAGCGCGTCGCGCGCCGCATCGTGCCGCTCCGCCATCAGGCAGCAGCGCAGTTCGAACCAGCGGAAGTACCAGCCCGGGCCGCGGCCATCGTCGCCGGCCATGTCGGATACGCGCGGCAGCTCGTCGTGGAAGTCGGCCAGCGCCGCGTCGAAATCGCCCTGCACGGTGCGGCACACCAGGCGGCCGATGTGGCTGTAGACCGACAGCGTGTGCGGATGGTTGATCCACGCGCACAGCGACACCGCTTCGTCGAGCTGCCCACGCGCGTCGGCCAGTTCGCCGCGCCACAGCGCCACGCAGCCGCGCACCGCCAGCGCCATCGCGCGCAGCGCCGGGTAGTCCTCCCCCGCCGCGCGCAGCGCGCCGTCAGCGTATCGGCGCAGCAGCGGTTCGAGCGCGCGCACGCCGTAGTAGGCGGTGCCCGGCGTCACCTGGTACCACAGCGAGGGATCGCGCTCGCGCTCGAGCTGGTCGAGCACCAGCGCGTACTGGCGGTTCGTGGTGTCGAAATCCGCCAGGTCGAAGGCGTGCCAGGCCCGGTGCAGCGCGGCGATCACGCGCGTGCGCGGCGGCGTGGCGTCGTCGGTCGCCACCTCGTAGTCGGGGTCGGTCCGCGGGTTGCCGATCGGGCTCGATCCGTTGATCGCGAGCGCCACGTAGGCGCGCGCCAGGTCGTGGCCGGTGGCGTCGCCGCGCGCCGCGAAGCCACGCGCGGCCTGCTTCATCTGCACCTCCATCCGCTCCAGGTCCATGCCCTCCCAGGCCATCACGCCGCGCAGCATCGCGATCTCCGGCGACTGCGCCAGCAGCTCCTGCGGCAGGCGGCCCAGCATGTCCTGCACCGCTTCGCCCATCCCGGCGGCGATCAGCGCGGGGGCCGTGCCGGTCAGCATCTGGATCGCGGCCGCGGGCTCCGACGCCAGCAGCAGGTAACCGAAGCGCCGCGTGGGCTCGGGCTCGCTGTCGGCGGCGCGCCGCCACAGCGCCTGGCGCTCGTCCGGCGGCAGCCGCATGCGCTCGAGTTCGAGCGCGTCGCGGAAGATGTCGTGCAGCCGCAGCGTGCGCTCGGCGCTGTCGACCTCCTGGAAGAAGAGGCCGCGGCGCTCGATCTCGTCCAGCAGGTCGGCGGCGTCCGCTCGGCCGCTGACGGCCGCGGCGCGCGCGGCCGTCAGCTCGGGCAGCACCGAGGTCTGCACGAGGAAGGCGCGCAGCGCGACCGGCAGCTTGTCGAGCACCTCGCTGCGCAGGTAGTCGATCGCGTGGCGCACGCTGCGCACCGGCGTCGCCGCGAGCGGGCTGGCCATCGCGAGCGTGACGCCGACCGGCCAACCCTCGGTGCGCAGCAGCAGCGCCGGCGCTGCGTCCGCCCGGCCGGCCTGCCTCGCCAGGGCCTCGATCTCGTCGACGCCGAAACGCAGATCGTCCTGGCGGATCTCCGTCAGCTCGCCGGACACGCGCAGGCGCGCCAGCGACCAGGGCGGGTCCATCCGAGACACCAGCGCCAGCCCCCAGCGGTCCGGCAGCGCCTGCGGCAGCGTGCCGAGGAATTCGATCGGCCGCGGATCGGCCAGGCGGTGGAAATCGTCGAGCACGATGACGCCGCGCGGCACCTCGCCGGCCACCAGTGCGTTGACCAGCGCGTCGCGGAAGCTGCGCGGCCCGTCCGCCCGGTCCAGCGAGGCGATCAGCGCCTCGGGCGACAGCCGCCACGGCAGGTCGAAGGGCTCCAGCGCGGCCACCAGCGCGGTGCACAGCCGGGCCAGCGTGTCGTCCTCGTCGCAGGCGATCCAGGCGCATCGCAAGGCCGGTGCGGCGTGGGCCAGCGTGCGCGCCATCGCACTGCTCTTGCCGTAGCCGCCCGGCGCGCAGACCAGCGTCAACCGCGAATGCATCAGGCCCTGGGTGATGCGGGCGACGAGCGCGTCGCGCGGGAGCAGCCCGCTGCGCAGGCGCGGCGGCTGGATCTTGGTGCCGGCAAGGCTGAGCGCGTCGGATTCCATGGGCGTGTTGCGGCGGGCGCGGAATCGTAGCCGAGCCGGCGAAGCCGACCACTGGTGAACCCGGCGACCGAAAGTCGGTCCGGATCGGCAACGGTGGGAGACGGGATCGTCGATAGGATCTGCACCGTCGAACACCCAGGAGACGCCATGCCAGCCGCCACCCGATCCGCGCCCCCGGTCGACCCGGCCACCGACGATCTCTTCCCCGGCTATGCCACGCGCGACATCGCCACCGACGAGGGCGTGCACATCCGCGTGCGCACCGGCGGGCGCGGCCGGCCGCTGCTGCTGCTGCACGGGCATCCGCAGACGCATGCGATCTGGCACCGGGTGGCGCCCGCGCTGGCCGAGCACTTCACGCTGGTGCTGGCCGACCTGCGCGGCTATGGCGATTCGTCGCGGCCCGCCGGTGCGGCCGACCATGCCAACTACGCGAAGCGCACGATGGCGCTCGACATGCTGCGCGTGATGCACGCACTCGGCCACGAGCGCTTCGACGTGCTGGCGCATGACCGCGGCGCGCGCGTCGCGCATCGGCTGGCGGCCGACCATCCGGCCGCGGTGCGGCGGCTGGTGCTGCTGGACGTCGCGCCCACGCTGGCGATGTACGAACAGACCGGCGAGGCCTTCGCGCGCGCCTACTGGCACTGGTTCTTCCTGATCCAGCCGGCGCCGCTGCCCGAGCGCCTGATCGAGGCCGACCCGGCCGCCTATGTCAATGACGTGATGGGCCGGCGCAGCGCGGGTCTCGCGCCCTTCGATCCGCGCGCGCTCGCCGCCTACCGCCGCGCCGTCGCCCAGCCCGGCGCCGCCCACGGCCTGTGCGAGGACTACCGTGCATCCGCCGGCATCGACCTCGAACACGACCGCGCCGACCGCGAGCGCGGATGCCGCCTCGCGATGCCGCTGCTCGCGCTGTGGGGCCGCGACGGCGTCGTGAACCGCTGCTTCCGCCCGCTGGACGAATGGCGCCGCGTGGCCGACGACGTGCGCGGCGGCCCCCTGCCCTGCGGCCACTACATCGCCGAGGAGGCTCCCGAGGCGTTGCTGGCCGAGGCGCTTCCCTTCCTGGCCGGCGGCGACGGCGATCGATGAGCGCTCGAGGGGCGAAGCGCCGGCCGCGACCCGCCCTGTAAGGTCTGGCAGTGGTGTCGGGGTGGGATGTCCGTTCTGATCGGTTCATGAGACGCACGTCACGATCCGACGGCGCCCGCCCGAACGCTCCTGCCGCGACGCTCCTGGCGGAATGGCCTGCAGGCCCGGGCGAGCGCCGCTTCGCGTGGGTGGTGCTCGCGCTGTCGCTGGTGGTGTTCGCGCTCGCCGCGCCGGTGGCGCAGCGACCGTTGCCCGTGGTCTGGGCCTTCATGCCGATCTACGAGTCGGCGCTGATCGTCAATGACCTGCTCACCGCGCTGCTGCTGCTCGGCCAGTTCCGGATCGCCCGCTCACGCGCGGTGCTGGTGCTGGCCACCGGCTCCCTGTTCACCGCGCTGGTCACCGTGGTCCACGGGCTGAGTTTTCCCGGCCTGTTCGCACCCGGCGGCCTGCTCGGCGCCGGCGCGCAGACCACCGCGTGGCTCTACATGTTCTGGCACGGCGGGTTCCCGGTGTTCGTGGTCGCCTATGCGCTGTGGCGCGGCAGCCCGCGCGACCGGCTGCCGGAGTTGATTCCGTCGGCGACCGCGGTTGCCGGGGCGGTTGCGTCCGCTGCGGCCGGAGTGGCCGCCTTCACGCTGCTCGCGGTGGCCGGGCACGACGCGCTGCCGGCGATCATGCAGGGCAGCCGCTACACCTCCGCGATGATCGGCGTGGTCTCCACGGTGTGGCTGGCGAGCCTGTCGGCGCTGGCACTGTTGTGGTGGCGCCGGCCTCATTCGGTGCTGGACCTGTCGCTGATGGTCGTCATGAGCGCCTGGTTGTTCGACATCGCCTTGTCGGCCGTGTTGAACGGCGGGCGTTTCGACCTCGGCTTCTACGCCGGCCGGATCTACGGGCTGCTGGCTTCCAGCTTCGTGCTCGGGTTGCTGCTGCTCGAGAACGGCCGCCTTTACGCGCGCCTCGTCAACGCCCATGCGATGGAGCAGCGCCGCTCGGTCGAGCTGCAGCAGCTCAGCGAACGGCTCGAGTCGGTCAATGGGCAGCTCGCGGGTTCGAACGCGCGCCTGCAGGAGCAGACCCGCCTGAAGTCGGAGTTCCTGGCCAGCATGTCGCACGAGCTGCGCACGCCGCTGAACGCGGTGATCGGCTTCTCGGACATGCTGCGCGAGGGCCTGGCCGACGACGCCGACAAGCAGCGCCGCTTCGCCGCCCACATCCACGACGCCGGCCACCACCTGCTGGCGCTGATCAACGACATCCTCGACCTGTCGAAGATCGAAGCCGGCAAGGCGGAGATCGTGCTCGACGCGGTGCACCTGGAATCGATGCTGTCGGAAACGGTGACGATGCTGGGCAGCCAGGCCGGACGGCGCGAGATCGAGCTCAGGCTCGAACTGCACGGCCCGCTGGGGACGCTTCGTGCGGACCGGCGCCGCCTGAAGCAGATCCTGCTCAACCTGGTCTCGAACGCGCTGAAGTTCTCGCCGCCCGCCGGCACGGTGACGCTCGGCGCCCGGGCGGTGGACCGTGCCCGCGCGGCGAGCGCGCTGCCGGGGCACCGCCACGGCATCCGCAAGCCGCTGCCGGCGAGCGCCTTCGACCGCTTCGTCGAACTCTCGGTCGCGGACACCGGCATCGGCATCGCGCCGCAGGACCTGGAGCGGCTGTTCGCGCCCTTCGTCCAGATCACCAACCCGCGCAGCCGCGGCGCGGAAGGCACCGGCCTGGGCCTGGTGATGGTGCACCGCCTGGCCGACCTGCACGGCGGCACGGTGGCGGTGACCAGCGAGCCCGACCGGGGAAGCTGCTTCACGGTGTGGCTGCCGTGGCGGGAGAACAACGTGCCGGCCGGTGCGACCGAATCCGCGCCGGACCCGGCCTCGCCGCCGCTCGCCGGGCGGCTGGCGCTGGTGATCGAGGACAACGACGATGCGGCCGCGCTGATGCGCGCGCAACTCGAGGCCCAGGGCTTCGCGGTGCGGCACGCGGCGTCCGCCGAAGCCGCGCTGGGCCTGGTCGGCGAGATCACGCCCGACCTGATCACGCTGGACATCCTGCTGCCGGACATGGACGGCTGGGAGTTTCTCGCCCGCCTGAAGGCGACGCCGGCCTGGGAGTCGATTCCGGTGGTCGTCGTGTCGGTGGTGGCCGACCAGGGGCTGGGGTTCTCGCTCGGCGCGGCGCTGGTGCTGCAGAAGCCGATCGCGCGCGATGCGCTCGCCCGCGGCCTGGAGCGCCTCGGCCTGGTGCCGGATGGGGACCGTGACGTGACGGTGCTGGTGATCGACGACGACGCGGCGGCCGTCGAACTGCTGGCCACGCAGTTGCATCAGCGCGACTACGTCGTGCTGCGCGCGCTCGGCGGGCACGAGGGCATCGACCTCGCGCGGCGATTCCGGCCGGACCTGATCACGCTCGACCTGGAGATGCCGGCGGTCAACGGGTTCGACGTGGTCGAGGCACTCAAGGGCAGCCCGGCGACCTCGCGCATTCCGATCGTCGTCGTGACCGCCCGCGACCTGTCCGCCCCGGACCGGGCGCGGCTCAACGGGCACGTGCTGGACATCGTCGGCAAATCGGGGCTCGACCCGGACCGCTTCATGGGCGAGGTGCAGCGGGCGCTGTGCCAGGTGGCCTAGTGCTTCCTGTTCACGCGCGACACGCCGGCGACCGGTCGGTGCCGGCACGGCAGTGCCGCGGAAGCGTTTGGTGACATGCGATGTCCTACACGCGGGGTCGCGGCCGGCCGACAGCGTGCACCGCGGCCGGCGGCTAGATTGACGTTGCCGACCCGCCGCCCAGCCACATCCCCGTGCCTGCGGGCCGGCGAGCGAGGACATCCCATGACCGCGAAAGCCTTCACCGCTGTCGCCGCCACCACCGATGACGCCGCCGGCCCCGTCGGCGGGGTCGGTTTCCGTTCGAACGACGCCGCGCGGGCGGGCCCGTCATCGCAGCGCGAGCATCGGGAGCGCGTCGTCGCGGGCCTGCCCACCGCCGCTTGCGAGCCGGCGCTTCGGGCCCACCGCCGCAAGCACGAGTTCCTGGCGACGCTGGCCCACGAACTGCGCAATCCCTTGAGCACCATGTCGAACGCGGTGGCGCTGTTGAAGGCGCGCCGCACGACGCCGGCGGTGCAGGATCGCGCCCACGAGATCCTCGGGCGCCAGATCAGCCGGATGACGATGCTGGTCGACGATCTCGTGGAATCGGCCCGGACGGACCGGGGCGTGTCGACGCTGCACCGCGCGAACGTGCACCTGGCGGACACCGTGCGTTCGGTGTTGGCCGGCTTCGAGGACGCCGGCCGACTGGGCCACCTGCGATGGTCGACGGCGCTCGAACCGGTCGTCGTGCAGGGCGACGTGATGCGGCTGGAACAGGTGGTGACGAACCTCGTCGACAACGCCGCCAAGTTCACCCCCGCCGGCGGGACGGTTCGCGTGGCGTTGTCGATGGACGGCGATGAGGCGCGGCTGCAGGTCGCCGATGACGGCCTGGGCGTCGATCCGGCGCAGTTGCCTCACCTGTTCGAGCCGTTCACGCAGGCGCACGCCGGCACGGAGGGCCCGCGCCGCGGCCTCGGGCTCGGCTTGAGCGTGGTCCGCAGCCTGGTCGAACTGCACGGCGGCCGCGTGCAGGCCGGCAGCGACGGGCCCGGGCGCGGCACCTGTCTGACGGTCTGGCTGCCGGCCCCGGCGGGCCCCATGGGCGGCGCCGTGGAATCCGGTGAGCCGCGGCGCCGGAGGACGCCGTGGACTAGTTCGCGTTGAAGTAGGTGACCACCGTGCCGCCGCCGCCGATGACGATGCGCAGCGTGTGGTTGGACCAGGTGTGGACCGTGCGCCCCTGCTCGGGGTAGCTCTGATGGCGGCACACGAAGTTGGCACCGATGACGAGGTCGGTGCCGTTCAAGGCATGCTGTAGCAGCGGTGCCATCCGGGCCGCGGCGTGGCCGTGGCTGGCGTCGCCGAACATCCAGTCGTGCACGATCTCGCCCGACACCGGCGGGAACGGCGGCGGCAGCACCGGCACGAGGATGTTCGCGCCGTTGTAGCCGTTGCGCTTCGCCCGCGAGGCGGGGTGGCCCTGCACGCCCCAGCCGGTGGGCGCAAAACCCGCCAGCTTCTGGTTCAGCCGGTTGCGATCGCCGGCCTGGAGCGATTGCCAGTACGCATGCGCCTGCACCCAGCGCGGCAGGTTCAGGTTCCCGAAGGCCAGCGTGCCCTGGTAGGCGGGGTCGTTGAACAAGGCGTTCAGGCCGAAACGGATCGTGGCGTGCGACGGCGGGAAGCCGTAGCGCAGGTCACCCACGCGCGTCTGCTGGGTCTGGACGTGGGCGCGCGCCTGGGCGACCGTCAGGTTGGTCAACAGTGCATAGGCGGCCCGGTCGGCCTGGACGGCCTGGACGGCCACGTCGACCGCCTGGCGCATCGCGACCGCCTGGGCCCGGGCGTTCTGCGCCAGGGTCCGCTCCGGCGAGGCCTGGCTGTGGAACACCAGCAGCCGGTCGATGTCGTTGATCAGCGTGCCGGTGGCTGCGATGCGTGCCTGGCCCGCCACCAGGGCTGCCGCACCCTCCTGCAGCGCCGGGACCATGGCCCGGATGGCATCCATCCGCGCGCGCATCCGGAACTTGGCCACCGTGAAGGCCTGCAGCGCATCGGCGTCGGGCTCGCCGCCGCGCACCGCCGCGCGGGCCGCGGCCGCGGCCGGTTGCCACATCCGATCGGTGTCCTGGAACAGCGCGGTCAGCGGCCAGTGCGTCCAGCCCGTCTGCAGCAGATTCCATTCGTCTCCGATCGCCACCGAACGGTCGGCGAGCGATTGCTGGCCGGTCACCTCGCCGGCGATCTGGATCAGCTGGGCCGCCGTGCGCGCCGCCGTCAACGCCGCCAGCTGCACGATATCGGCGCTGCGCTTGCCGGTGGCCGCCAGTTGCACGATCTCCGGCAGCGTCAGGGCGACGTTGTTCGCACCGACGCGGATCGCCGCCACGGCGGCGATGCCTTCGCCCGACCAGGGCAGGCCGGCGAGCTGGATCAGGTCGGCGGTGCCGGCGGCCTGGGCGAGCCCGGCGACCACGGCAATGTCGCGCGCCGGTTTCACGATGCCGCTGACGAGCACGAGGTCGGCCAGGGCCGCCGCCTGCGGCAGCGACGCCAGGGTGTCCAGGTCGCGCGCCGGCCGCGGCAGGCCGGCAAGCCGCACGAGGTCGGCCAGCGTCGCCGCCTGCGGCAGCGAGGCCAGGGTTTCGATGTCACGCACCGGGAGCGTCAGGCCGAGCAGCGTCTCGAGGTCAGCGGCCCTCTGCACCAGCCCGATGGCGCCCAGGCGGCCGACCTCGGCCATGGTGCGCCGGCCCATCAGGACCTGCAGGCGGAACACCTCGGTGTCGGTCAGCGCCAGGTGCGCCAGTCGCGCGCGCAGCTGCGATTCGGGCGTCGGCGCGGGCGCGCTCTGCACGTGCAGCCCGATGTCGCGCCGGCGGCGCGCCTCGTCGCGGGGCCGATCGCCTCCGCGGGCGTCGCGCCCGCCCTTGGACGGCGGCGAATAGCCGCCCTTGCCGCCGCGGCCCAGCGGGTTGCCGCCGGGCAGCGTGCGGCCCAGCTGGGCGACGGCCCGCGTCCGCTGCAACGGGACGGACGCCATCGACGGGGCCGGGATGCCGCCCGGCGCGGGCGCACCGGCGGCCTTCGCCTGCAACGCGGCGTCGTGCCCGAGCGGCATCGCGGTCGCCTTCGCCGCCCGATCGCCCATCACGTCGGCCTCGTGCTCGAGCGCGTCGTCGTCGTTCACGTCGACGCCGGCGAGCTGCGTCGTGGGCCGCACCCGGCCCTGGCGCTGCTGCACGACATGCCAGGCCTCGTGCGGCAGGTGCTGGTCCTGGCCGGCGCCGAGGTGGATGTCGCTCCCCTGGGCGTAGGCCAGCGCGTTCAACTGCGCCGGATGCCCGGAGTGGCGGTGGACGCGCACGTCCGACAGGTCCATGCCCGACAGCGCCTCGACGCCGGCCCGCAGCGACGCCGGCAGCCCGCCCGCGGCGCCGCCGGATCCCACGTCGGGCGACGGCTGCCGGTCGGCTGCCGCGCGCTGCGGCGCGGCTTGGTCGTCCGGTGTTGCCGCGCGCGGGGCGGCCGGGCCGAATGCAGCGGCGATCTCCCGCCGCTGCGCCGCCAGGCGCGCACTCTGTTGCCATGCGGCCGGCGCCTCGGCACGGGGTTCGGGGCCGGAGCGGCGCCGGGCCGCCGGTTCGCGTTCGGCAGCGCCCGTCGCCACGCCGGCGCGTGCCGCGTGCGACGGACCGCTCATCGCCACGCTCCTGCGCGCCGCAACGTGGCGCCGCGGACCCGCCGGCCGGCCATGCGCGGCGCCGCAGGGGAGACCCATGCGGTGGCGGCCCGAGCGCCGATCCCAGGGATGTGGTCCTTCACGGGTACGCCTCCTGTCATGGGACGTCCGCACCGCAGTGCCGGGCGGCAGCGCGCAGGATACGACGCAACCCCGGCGGGGACCAAGCCCGGGCCCGAAGCTCCGAGCACACCGAGGAGCGGCCAGGGCCATGGCTCACCGAGAGCCGAACGCGCCGCGCGCCCGGCACCGAGCCGCCGGGCATCTTCCCCGCCGCCTACATCGGGCGGAACAGGTGGCCGAAGGCGCGGCTGACCTTCAACGGCCGCTGCACGCCGCGCACCGTCAGGCTGTAGTGACCGTTCTCGTCGCGAGTCGCGCTCACGATGCTGTTCGCGTTGACCATGACGCTGCGGTGCACCTGGATGAAGTCGGTCGAGTCGATGCGCGCCATCAGTTCTCGCAGGCTCATGCGCACCAGCGCCTCGCCCGTGGGCGTCACGACGTTCACGTACTTCTCCGTCGCCTCGAAGCACACCACATCGGAGACCGGGATCATCCGCACGGTGTTGCCCACGCCGGCGCGGATGACCTTGATGCGCTCGTGCGATCCGGCCTCGGGCACCGCAATCGCTTGCATGCGCCGCATCAGCGCGGCCAGGTCACCCGCGTGGGGCGACGCAGCGCGCTCGGCCAGCCGCGCCTTGAGTCGCTCGACGCTCTGCTGCAGACGCTCGGCCGTGGCCGGCTTGAGCAGGTAGTCGACCGCGGCGTGCTCGAACGCCGAGACGGCGAAGCTGTCATAGGCGGTGATGAATACGAACAGCGGTTCTGCCCGCTCGTCGGGCCAGTCGTCGGCCACGGCTTCGGCCACCTCGATACCGGTGCGGCCGGGCATCTTGATGTCGAGAAACATCACGTCAGGTGCGTGCGCCAGCGCGAGCTCGGTGGCCTGCAGACCGTCGTCCGCCATGCCGACGATCCGAAGCTCGGGCCACACCTGCTCCAGCAGGCGGGTCAAGGCGCGCGCGAGAACGGGTTCGTCCTCGGCAATGACGGCAGTGGGTGCGGCGGCCAGAGTCATGCAGGTCTCCGGGACAGGCCCGTGGTAGCGGCGGCGGGAAGGCAGTGTGCGCCGGGTCAGGCCGGGATGAACACCACGGCGCAGACACCGGTGGGAACGCGCCGCTCGAGACTGAGCCGCGCCGCGGGGCCGTAGACCGCACGCAGGCGGTCGCGTACGTGCTGCAGTCCGTAGTTGGAGCCGGGTCGGCGGGTCGATGGCCCGTCGTCCTCGTCCTCGCCGGCCGGCAGCCCCAGGCCGCTGTCGCTGACGCGGATCTCGATACCCGAAGAAGTCGCGCGCGCCACCACCTCGATGCTGCCGGGGCCGACCTTGGGCTCCAGTCCATGCTTGATCGCGTTCTCCACCAGCGGCTGCAGGAGCATCGGCGGCACCGCGGTTTGCTCCAGCGCGGCCGGCAGGTCCAGCCGGTAGGCCAGGCGCGGCCCCATGCGCAGCGACATGATGTCCAGGTAGGCGCGCAGTTGCGCAAACTCGCGGCTCAGCGCCACCGACTCGGTCTTCGAGGCCGCCAGCGCACTGCGCAGGTACACGATCAGCTGATCGATCATCGACTCTGCCCGCTCGACGTCTTCCCTCACCAGCGAGCGCAGGTTGGCCAGGGTGTTGAAGAGCATGTGCGGCTCGAGCTGCGCCCGCAGCAGCCGCAATTGCGACTCGACCGCGAGGCGCTGGGCCTCGGAGCGCGCGGCCGCCTCCTTGGCCAGCTGCTCCCGGGTGGCGTAGGAGTGCAGGCCCAGGCCGCCCACCAGCACGGTGAAGAGGATCGGGATCAGGCTGATGTGCTGGTGCCCGACCAGGCGCATCGACTCGCCCAGCAGCAGGAAGGCGATCTGGTGCCCCACGAAATACCCCGTGGGGATCGAGACGAGCCCGATGAGGAGCCAGCGCGCGATGGGCCGGAACCGGGCGACGCGCCGCGAGCGCTGCAGCCACAGCACCACGGCCACCATCGTCAGCCCGACGCACTCGGAGAACAACAGCAGGCGGGGATAGGTCTCGAGGCCGGGGACCAGGACGAACAGCAGCGACGCCGCCAGGGCCCAGAAGACCGCCGAGGCGAGGACGATCGGCAGCGCGCTCTTCAGCCGGTCGGGCCAGAGGCTGGCGAAGGGGGTGCGGGACGCAGACATGTCGGGCAGGCGGGTGGCGAGCGGGGCAGGGTCGACCCGACTCTAGGGCGAGGGGGGGCCACCGCCAAGCGGCAGCGGCGGCAAGGGCCCGCTACAGCCCGGAGGCCAGCGCCGTGACGGCGCCGACACCGAGCCCATACGGGAGGTGCGAGAGCGGGCTCGCCCACAAGGCGTTGGCGCCCCGCGGGCCGCGCCGTCCGAACCGGCCCCAGCCGAAGGCCGGCAGCAGAACGAACCAGGGCAGAACGGAAGTGGCCAGACCGAACAGCAGGCCCCCGAGCAGCGGGTGGCTGTCGGGGGCGATGCCCAGGATCAGCAGCGCGGCCGGGTAGAACAGCGCGACCCCGCCGCCGCCGACGAGGAGGTGGGAGGCCCA
>JBGAMJ010000037.1:0-47345 GCA_044223035.1 Piscinibacter sp. | reverse complement strand
CCTGCTGTTCTACGGGGTGTTCACGCCGATCGGCGGGTGGATGCGCTGGCGCGGGCAGGACCCGATGCGCCTGTCGCGCGACCCGGCCGCCGCCAGCTACTGGATCCGCCGAGACCCGCCCGGGCCGGATCCGCGATCGCTCGACCGACAGTTCTAGGAGCTCCCATGTCGCTGATCAAGGAACTCTGGCAGTTCATGAAGGCACGCCGAAAGCTGTGGCTGTGGCCGGTGTTCATCATGATGGCGATGCTCGGTGCGCTGATCGTGCTGACGCAGGGGTCGGCGATCGCGCCGTTCATCTACACGCTGTTCTAGTGCGCATCCTCGGCCTGTCGGCGTACTACCACGACAGTGCGGCGGCGCTGGTCGAAGACGGCCGCATCCTCGCCGCCGCGCAGGAAGAGCGATTCACCCGCAAGAAGCACGACGCGTCGTTCCCGAGGCACGCGGTCGCGAGCTGCCTGGCCGAGGCCGGGCTGGCGCTGACGGACGTCGACCGCGTCGTCTTCTACGACAAGCCCTTCCTGAAGTTCGAACGGCTGCTGGAGACCTACCTCAGCTTCGCGCCGCGCGGCTTCGCGTCGTTCCGCATGGCGATCCCGCTGTGGCTGCGGGAAAAGCTGTTCCTGAAGGACCTGCTCGCCAAGGAACTCGGCAAGTTCGCGCCGGGGATCCGCTGGAGCGAGCGCCTGCTGTTCAGCGAGCACCACCTGAGCCACGCGGCGAGCGCGTTCTATCCGTCGCCGTTCGACGAGGCGATCGTGCTGACGATGGACGGTGTCGGCGAATGGGCGACCACCTCCGTGGCGATCGGACGCGGCGCCACGCTCGCGGTGGAGCGCGAGATCCACTTCCCGCACTCGATCGGCTTCCTGTATTCCGCGTTCACGCACTACACCGGCTTCAAGGTCAACTCCGGCGAATACAAGGTGATGGGCCTCGCGCCCTACGGCGAACCGAGATTTGCCCCGCTGATCCTCGAGCACCTGATCGACGTCAAGCCGGACGGTTCATTCCGGCTCGACATGTCGTACTTCGACTACTGCACCGGCCTGACGATGACCTCGCCGCGCTTCGACGCGCTGTTCGGCGGGCCGGCGCGGCGCCCCGACGAGCCGCTGACCCAGCGCCACATGGACCTCGCGGCGTCGGTGCAGGCAGTGACCGAGGAGATCGTGCTGCGCCTCACGCGCTCGCTGCGGCAGGAGACCGGCATCCGCCACCTGTGCCTCGCCGGCGGCGTGGCGCTGAACTGCGTCGCCAACGGCAAGGTGCTGCGCGACGGCCGCTTCGACCGCCTGTGGGTGCAGCCGGCCTCGGGCGACGCCGGCGGCGCGCTCGGCGCGGCGCTCGCGGCCTATCACCTGCAGCTCGACGGCCCGCGGCTGGTCGCCGCCGGCGTCGACGCCATGCAGGGCGCCTACCTCGGGCCGTCGTTCGACCAGGCCGAGATCGAGGCGCGCCTGCGCGCCGCCGGCGCGGTGTTCGAGGTGCTGCGCGACGAAGCGGCGCTGGTCGAATGCGCCGCCGCGGACCTGGCCGGCGGGCGGGCGCTGGCGTGGTTCCAGGGCCGCATGGAATTCGGCCCGCGTTCGCTCGGCAACCGCTCGATCCTCGGCGACCCGCGTTCGCCCACGATGCAGAAGACGCTGAACCTGAAGGTCAAGTACCGCGAGTCGTTCCGGCCGTTCGCGCCTTCGGTCTTGCGCGAATCGGTGGCCGACTGGTTCGAGATGGACTGCGACAGCCCGTACATGCTGCTGGTCGCCGACGTCGTGGCCGGGCGGCGGCTGGCGATGACGCCGCAACAGCAGGCGCTGTTCGGCATCGACAAGCTGAACGTGCCGCGCTCGCAGATCCCGGCGGTCACGCACGTCGACTACTCGGCGCGCGTGCAGACGGTGCACCGCGAGTCCAACCCGGTCTACCACGCGCTGATCTCCGCGTTCCGCGACCGTACCGGCTGCCCGGTGCTGGTCAACACCAGCTTCAACGTGCGCGGCGAGCCGATCGTCTGCACGCCCGAGGATGCGTTCCGCTGCTTCATGGGCAACGAGCTCGACGTGCTGGCCGTCGGCCGCTGCTACCTGCGAAAAGAGGTTCAGAACCCGGCGTTGAAGCAGAACTACGAGACGGCGTTCGAGCTGGATTGAGGCGGCTGCCTGTCCACGCGCGGGTCCTTCGAACATGATGGCGACCGCGTGCCGGTCGCCGCGTCACCGGGAGTAGGTTGGTGGACGATGCAATGAGGGAACGACTGCGGCGGATGCTGTGGCCGGTCAATTTCACGCTGCGGGCGAGCCTCAACGGCACGTCATTCCGAGTGCCCGTGATGCACGGCACCGGAGCGCGACTCAGGCGCGACGCCGAACCCTGGATGACCGACACGCTGCGCACGCTGCTGTCGCTGGCGCCAGGCAGCGGATTCATGGACGTGGGCGTCAACCTCGGGCAGACCCTGTTGAAGGTCAAGAGCCTCGATCGCTCGATTGCCTACGTGGGGTTCGAACCCAATGTGTTCTGTATCGGGCTGGTCAATGAACTGATCCGGCTGAATCGGTTGCAGAACTGCGAATTGATTCCGGTCGGGCTGTCCGACGGGGCTGCGCTGGTGGAGTTTCTGGCGACTGACGAGGTCGATGCCGGTGCCTCGATCGTCACCGATCTGCGTCCGGGGCGTCGTTCGATGCGTCGCCAGCACGTTCCGGTGTTTGCGCTGGATGCATTGCCGTCGAATCTCCTTCCGCAGCCACTCGAGGTCATCAAGATCGATGTCGAGGGCGCGGAACTGGCGGTGCTGACGGGCATGCGGCGCTTCCTGACGGACCACCGGCCGTGGGTCGTTTGCGAGATCCTGCATGCAGACACGCCGGCCCAATTGCCGGCGCTGCGACAGCGCAATGCGAAGCTGCGGCGTCTGCTGGATGACTGCGGCTACATGCCCTATCGCCTGCTGAAATCCGGACACGGCAGATTGGCGCCCGGGCTGCAGCCGGTGATCGAGTTCGACGATCGGGTGTGGGAACAGTCCACCAGCCCGGATCTGTGCGACTACATCTTCGTGCCACTGAATCAACGAACGCCGACGCTGCAGGCATTCGGGGCGACGAACTAGCTCGGTTCGGTCGTGTGGAGCCCTGCCGGCGCCTGGCACCGCCACGTGGCTGACGTACGATCGCGCGCTCGTGACCCAACTCGACGAGGCTCGCCGCATGGACCGCAAGACGATCGACATCCTGGTCTGCCCGCTGACCAAGACCAGCCTGGTCTACGACGAAGCGCGCCAGGAACTGGTCTCCAAGGCGGCCGGGCTCGCCTACCCGATCCGAGACGGCATTCCGATCATGCTGGAGGACGAGGCCCGCCGCCTGACGCCGGAAGAACTGCAGGCGCCCGGGACCTGATCGCGCTGGCGCGCAAACGCCCAGCGTCAGAAGAGTTCTGTCGCTGCCTGCGGATCGGCCTGCAGGCGGCTGGCGTCGATCGCGAATACGCTGATCCAGGGGTACAACCAGGGTTCCTGCCGCCGCCAACCGAACAGTTCGTCGACGCCGGCCGGAAACCCGCCATCCACGGCCGGGTCTGCCGACACGATCTGCTGGCGGCGCAGCCAGGCCACGGCACGAGCGACCGAACTGCCATGGTCGTCGCCGGTCAGTCGCTGCGCCCACCACCACACGCGTGCAGATTGCGCGGTGGCACCCACGTCGGACGGCGGCAGGACGGCGCGCAGCCGTGGCAGGCGCGACCCGCTGCGGCGCAGCAGATCGGCCGCGCCGGGACCGACGTAGCGCGGCATCGCACCGGTATCCCGTTGCCGGGCCGCCAGGTGGCGCGCTCCGAGCGCAACGGCATCGGCCGCGGTCGGATGGTCGAGCCAGAGTGCGCCGGCCAACAGGCCTTCGAGCGCATAGCACTGCGTGTGCACGACCGCGTAGCCGGCGCCCGGAAAGGCGTCGATCCGGCCGTCGGGCCGCTGCAGGCCGATCAACCAGTCGAGCAGGCGGCGGGCACCGTCACGGTGTCGCGCATCGCCGCCGTGGCGCCACAGTGCGGCCAGCAGCAGCGCGTGCTTGCCGTGCAGGCAGCAGTGGTCGTCGGCCCAAGGCACCGGGTCGTCCGCGCCGACGCAGGCGCGGAAGCTGCCGTCGGCAGACTGGTGGGCGAGCACCCATTCGGCGCAGCGCTGCGCGCCGGTCAGGAAGTCGCTGCGGCCGGTGGCCTGCGCCAGTTCGAGCAGCGCGTGGCCGATGATCGCGGTGTCGAACACATACCAGCCGCCGTGGGCGCGGCCGTCGCGGATCGCGTGGGCGTAGGCACCGGCGACGTCCGGCGGCTCGAGCGACTGGGCATGCAGCAGCCATTCGCCGCTCTCGACTGCCGCCCGCCAGTCGGCACCGTGGCGGTCGTCGCCGGCCAGCCGCAGGTGCAACTGTGCCGCGTAGGCGGTGACCTCGGGATAGAAATCGGCGTATTGGCGGCTGTCGAGGTCGTACTGGCGGCGGATCGCCCCGGCCGCTGCCGGATCGCCGCGGCCGCGAATGCCGGATTCGAGCAGCCAGCGGTGGGCAGCCGCGTGCATCGGATCAAGGGCCATGGTGGTGCTGTCGACGGGCGCTTGGCTGCGCGGCGCGGCATGGCGAGGCGTCGCGATCGTCCGGGTGGGCGACGTCATGCGTGCGCCGGCCCACGGTCGAGGCGATTGGCGGATAGCAGGGGAGAGCGTCGGGACATGCCGGTCACGGAAGCGGGAAAGCGGGTGGAGCCGGATCGTGGGCGTGCGCTGCGCGCCCACGGCGAAGGTCAGGGCCGGATGGCGGAGCCTGCCGGCGGGGCCGGACCCCCGTTGCCCGCTTCCGGCCGCAGCAGTTGCGCCACCATCGGCAGCAGCGCGCGCGCGATCGCCGCCTGGCCTGTCGCGCTCGGATGCCCGTCGTCGGACGGATGGTACGGTGCCTCGCCGGCCGCCAGCGACTGCCGCAGCGGCGGCAGTGCGTCCAGGGTCGGGATGCCGGCATCGCGCGTGAACCCCGAGAGCTCGCCTCGCACGCGCGATTCCATCGCCACCAGCCGGGCGCTGCTGGCGGGCAGGTGGTCGCGATCCGGGTCGACGAATGGTGCGTAGACACTCTCCTTGGTCGGGATCAGCACCACGAACAGGCGGGCGCCGTGGCGCGCCGCCTCGTCGCGGATCTCGGTCAGCGCCGCGCGCGTGATGCGAGCGCCTTCGCGGATGCGCGGGTCGTCCAGGTCGATCGACAGCGCCACCGCGTCCGGTTCGACGAACACGGTGCGGTCGTGCGGATCATGGTCCCAGCCGTAGCGGTGCGGCTTCGCCGCGCTGACTTCGAAGGGTTCGAGGTTGCGCTCGCCGACCGGCACCGGCTGGCCGCTGCCCCAGTTCGCGCGCAGTTCGTCGACGCTGCGGCCCGCCTCGCGAAGCAGCGAACCGACCGCGGTGTGGTCGGCGATCCAGCGGCGCTTGCCGCCCGGGTCGCGCGCCGGCGTCGGCGCGTCCGTCATCCCGACCAGGTGCAGGCTGCGGACGCGCAGGCTTTCCTTCGCTTCCAGCGCCAGCATCTGCGCGACGACGGCGGGATCCGGATGGCGCCAGCGCGCGAACGGCAGGCCGTCGCGCAGGTAGGCGGCGCGGAACGCGTCGTGCAGGTCGTTGCCGAGGAACAGCCCGACCACCACGATGCGCGGCGCGAGCTTCAAGGTGTCGTCGAGCACCCGGCGGTATTCGAGCGGGCCGTAGCCGCCGACGCCGGCGTTGTAGGCGCACAAGGCACCGCGGGCGGCCAGCACGCGGGGCCAGCTTTCGGCGGATGCGACGTCGTGGCCGAAGGTCATCGAATCGCCCAGCGCCAGCACGTCGCACTGCGCCGGAACCTGCGGGTTGCGGTAGCCCCAGGCGTCGAAGCGGCCCGAATGGGGCGAGAAGCGGTAGCCGAGCACCGGGTCGGGCACCAACTCGCGGGTTGCGTTGATTTCGTTGCCATCGACGTTCAGGTGCACCTCGAACGGGCGCAGGCGGTACGCGATTGCCGGTGAAAGCGCGACGAGCGCTCGCAGCATGCCTTCGCAGCACAGCAGCCCGAACAGGATCGAGATCAGCGCGAACACGATGGTTCGCGTGCGAGTCGCCGGTGTGCCGGCTGCCGGCGGGCCGGCCCCGTCGTCCGTCATCCCGTGCTCCTTCGAAGGTCGATTCGCGCGCCGCGTGACGGCCAGGGGGCGTCGGCGGGGCCGTCTGAAACATCGGCGCGGGCAGCGCCGTCCGGAACGTCGACGCGCCACCGCCGTGGGCACCCTGCGCAAACGCCGGTCCGAGGCGGCGCAGGGCGGCGCCAGTATCGACGATCCGGCGCCGATCCCGCGATCCCACACTCGTGGCTGCGGCCGGACGGGCGTCGCCGTTCCGGCGTGTCGATCATCCGGTGCGCACCGCGACCCACAGCGCGGAACCGCCGGCGCCGTCTGCCACCGGGCGCATGTGGGGCGCGAGGCGCCGTGCCAGGTGGCCCTCGATCCGCCGCGTGCGCGAACTCCCGGCCGGAAGCAGCCGGCGCGCCAGCGCGCCGAGGTTGACGCGCCCCGGGCCGGCGCGCCAGGCGACGAACCAGGCGCTCCAGGCCCAGGAGCCGGCGCCGTCGAAGTACTCGTCCCAGCGCTCCAGGCGCAGGCCGGCGGCGGCGAGCGCCGACTCCCAGCCGGACCGGTCGAGGAAATGGCGCTGGTGCCAGCGCGCGTCGTAGTCGCGCGAAAGCTTCTCGGCCCGCGCTCGCAGCCCGAGCGCCCGCAGGCAGCGCGCCGGCGCGAAGGCGGGGTGGAAGCGCGGCGTCGGCACGCTGGCGACCAGCCGGCCGCCCGGCCGCAGCACGCGCCGCAGCTCAGCCAGGCAGGCGGGCAGGTCGTCGACGTGCGTCAGCACCGAATTGCAGACGGCGCTGCCGAAGCTCGCGTCGCGCCACGGCAGCCGGGTGCCGTCGGCGGCAACGAGCTGGCGGTAGCGATTGCGCGCCAGCGAGAAACCATCGGTGTCGAGGTCGCAGCCGATCCGGTCGGCCACGGCGACGCGGCCGTCCAGCGCCAGTGCGCCGAAGGTGCCGTCGTGGCAGCCGAGTTCGAGCAGTGGCGTGTCCAGCCGCACCCGCCGGGTCAGCGCCGCCTCGGTAGCCCGGTGCAGCGCCAGGCCGGGGTCCAGCCGATAGGCCTGGAGCGCACGCTGCAGCAACTCGACGCCGTCGTCGTCGGCCGCTGCGCTCAATGGAGCACCCTCGGCCTGCGGCCGATCCCGCCGGGCGGGACGGAGCACTCGCTTCGGAGCGGCCGTGCGCGAGTGCTCAATGGAGCACCCTCGGCCTTCGGCCGGTCCCGCCGTGCGGGACGGAGCACTCGCTTCGGAGCGGCCGTGCGCGAGTGCTCACCTTCCCGTCGCCTGCCCAGCCGCGTCGGCGTAGACGGCGAGCGTCTCGCGTGCGGCGCGTTGCCAGGTGAATTCGGCCGCGCGGTGGCGGCCGCGCTCGATCAGCGAGGCGCACAGCGCCGGGTCGTCCTCGAGCGCGCGGAAGGCGTCTGCAAAGGTCTGCGCCTGGTCGTGCCGGGCGAGCAGGCCGGCCGAGCCGATCACCTCGGGCAGCGCGCCGGCGTCGACGCCCACCACCGGCGTCCCGCAGGCCATCGCCTCGATCGCCGGCAGTCCGAAGCCCTCGAGCGGCGAGGGCATCACGACGGCGAAGGCCGACGAATACAGCGCCGGCAGGTCGGCATCGGCGACGAAGCCGAGGAAGCGCACCGCATCCGCAATGCCGAGCCGCTCGCATTGCGCGCGCAGCACGGCGCCGAAGAAATCGGAATGGCCGGCGATCACCAGCGGCCGTCGGCCGCCGGCACGGCGGTAGAGCGCATAGCCGTCGATCAGCCGCGGGATGTTCTTGTTCGGGTCGAGCGAGCCGACGTACAGCAGGTGGCCGGGTTCGAGCCGGTGCCGGTCGAGCACCGGCTGCTGATGCGCATGGCCGACGCGGCGGATCTCGTCGCGCACGCCCAGGTGCACCACGCGGACCTTCGCCCGGTCGACGCCCAGCGAGTGGACCAGGTCGTCGGCGGTGGCCTGAGAGACCGCGATGATCCGCGTCGCGCTGGCGACCGAGTGCTCCATGTGCCGCGACAGTTCGGCGAAGAAGCGGTGCCGCCCGTGCCAGTTGGCGGTGGCCTGCGCATCGAGCCCGGGCGGCGGCGTCGGGCCGCCGAGGTCGCGCAGGTACGCCAGGTCGTGCACGGTGACGACTACCGGGCAGCGCCGCGCCGCGTAGCCGATGTGTGCCGGTGCGTGGAACACATCGACGGGGCCGGTGAACAGGTCGACCGGGATGCGCCAGCGCATCAGGTGGCGGCTCGGCACCCGGCAGCGGCACGCGACGGCGTTCGGCAGGTCGACCGCCTGGCAGAAGGCCTGGATGGATGGCGTGTGGCGGCTGCGCGGCAGCGCGAACATCATCCGCAGTTCCGATGCCGGGCTCATCCGCCCCATCTGCCGGATGAGCTGGTACATGTACTGGTAGACGCCGGTGTGCGCGCTTCCGGCGACACCGGCCTGCGTCGCGTCGATGCCGATGCGCAGAGGCACCGGTGCGCCGCCCAACCGTTCGAGCACCGGCGGCGGTCGCCTGGCGCCGGTCGGCGGCTCGCGCGCCGGGGCGGGAGTGGTGCCGGTGGGGATACCGGCGCGGTCGGGCGCGATCATTGCCCGACCACGATCGAGTTGCCGGTCGAACTGGTGCTGCCGTGCAGCAGTGCGTTGCGGAACGGCTGCCACAGCACGGTCACGTTCTGGAACACCAGCAGCGTGCTGACGATCTGCGAGAGCTGCGACGCCTCGCGCGAGATGTCGGCCAGGCGCGAGGTCGGCACGTAGACGATGTCGCCCTCGCGCAGCACGAGGTTGCCGCTCAGGTCGCCCTCGCGAGTGATGCGGCGGAAGTCGACGGTCTGGATCTCGATCTGCTTGCCGAGGTCACGCACGACGACGATGTTGCTTCCGCGCGCGTCCGGCGTCAGCCCGCCGGCGGTGGCCAGCGCCTCGACCAGGGAAATGTCGGCCTCGGCCAGCGGGTAGACGCCAGGCTTGCCGACCTCGCCCAGCACGTGCACGCGCTGGGCGCGATTGGCTGCGACGGAGACGCGCACCACCGGGTCCTTGATGTAGTCGGTCAGCGCGGCGCGGATCAGCTCCTGCGCCTCGGCCACCGTCTTGCCGGCCACCGGCAGGTCGCCCAGCATCGGGTGCGGCAGCAGTCCGTTCGGCGCCACGGTGGCGCGCCGGGTGTAGTCGGCATAGCCCCAGACGAAGATGTCGAGCTGGTCGCCGGGGCCGAGTACGCCGGGCTGGCGCCAGGCCGGCGCCTGCGCCCGTGGGGAGTCGGCGGTGGCGTTGCGCAACTCGCGCGTCGGCGGGTCGGTGCCGCAGCCGGCAAGCGCCGCGCCGAACAGTGCGGCGATGACGAGCCATGCGCCCCGCAGCGGTGTCCGGCGGCTCCGCCGGGAAAGGGGGCGGGCGTCAGGAACGGGCCACCTCCGCGGGACCGGCCGCCGCGCGCTCGCGCGGCACGAAGGGCGGCGGCGCGTGCGCGGTCAGTCCGTGGTGGTGCAGCAGGTGGGCCACGATGCGTTCGGCGGCGGCGCCGTCTCCGTACAAGGCCATCGGGCGCGCCATCGTGGCGTGCGCGGCCGGGTCGTCGAGCAGGCGCTGCACGGCGCCGGCGATGCGCGTCCTGTCGGTACCCACGATCTGTGCGACTCCCGCTTGCAGTCCCTCCGGCCGCTCGGTCACGTCACGCAGCACGAGCACCGGCTTGCCGAGCCAGGGCGCCTCTTCCTGCAGGCCGCCGGAATCGGTCAGCACGATGTAGGCGCCGCGCATCTGTTGTAACAGTTCAGTGTAGTCCAGCGGCGGGTGCAGCTCGACGCCCGCCACCGCGGCGAGCCGCTCGCGCGCGACCTCGCCCGCCTCCGGGTTGGGATGGGTCACGAAGACGATCCGCAGCCCCGGATTGCGCCCCGCGACGTCGCCGATCGCGTCGCACACCGAGCGCACGCCGGCGCCGAAGCTCTCGCGCCGGTGACAGGTGACGAGCAGCGTGCGGCGCGCCTCTGCGAAGGTCGAAGCCGGCGCGGGCGGCAGGCGGCCGAGCGTCTGTACGAGCGTGTCGATCGCGGTGTTGCCGGTCACGTGGATGCGGCCGGCGGCGATGCCTTCGCGCGCCAGATGGGCGGCGGCGATCGGCGTCGGCGCGAACAGCAGCACGCCGAGATGGTCGATCAGGCGGCGGTTGATCTCCTCGGGGAACGGATGGGCGTCGTCGAACGAGCGCAGGCCGGCCTCGACGTGGCCGACCGCCACCTGCCGGTGCGCCGCGGCCAGCGCGCCGGCCAGCGCCGAAGTGGTGTCGCCCTGCACCAGCACGATGTCCGGTGCCAGGCGGGTGATGACGTCGCCGATGGCGGTCATCGCACGCGCGCACAGCGTCAGCGGGTCCTGGCGGGGCTGCATCAGGTCGAGGTCGACATCGGGCGCGAGCGCCAGGTCGGCCAGCGCCTGGCGCAGCAGGTCGCGCTGCTGGCCGGTGCTGCAGACGAGGCTGTCGATGTGCTCGCCGTGCTGGCGCAGGCGGGCCAGCAGCGGCGCCAGCTTCACGGCCTCGGGCCGGGTTCCGAACACGGTCAGCACGCGCAGACGTGCCTGCGAAGTCGATCTCATCGGGAAGTCGTCGGTGCCGGTGATGCCTGGGCCGCGGGTTCGGTCGCGGCCGGGCCGAGCGCCGGTGCCGCAGGATCGAACCCGGCGCGTGGCTCCGGCGGGTCGGGGGAGGTCCGCCCGCCGGAACCCGCGCGGGCGCTTTACAAACGATCCTAACCGTCGCCGGATGCAGGCGACAAGCCCCAGTCTTGCAGGCCGCTGTGCACCCAAGCCTAGGGGGGGATGCAAAAAACCCGTCCTGTACACTGCGTCGCACTCGAACCGACGCTTTCACGCGTCTTCCCCCCTCGGTGACGGGCGCCATCGCCGCCCTCGCCTGGTTCGAGTCGAATCAACGCTGGACCGGAGCCCGTCGGACCCATGAAAGATGGTCAGTTGACCCGTGCCGGAATGAGAGTGGCCGCCGCCGTCGTGCGGAGAGCGCGCCGTTACCGGGAGCGCCTGTTCGCGCCCGATGCGTTCGCCGACCAGGTGGCCGCGGTGGCACGGGTGGTCGCCGACATCGATCTGAGCCAGAGCGTCGTCGCCATCACCGGTTCGAGCCGAGGCGTGGGCCTGGCGCTGGCCAAGGCGTTGGCAGGCGCTGGCGCGCGGGTGGTGCTGAACGGCCGCGACGCTGGCCGACTGCAGCGAGCGGCCGGCGAATTCGGCCCCAACGCCGGCGAGCGGGTGCTGACCGTCGCGGCCGACGTGTCCACGCCCGAGGGCGCGCGGCGCCTCGTCGCCGACACGGTGGCGCGCTTCGGCCGCATCGACGTGCTGGTCAACAACGCCGCGGTCGCGGGGCCGGTCAACACGCCGCCCTGGCAGATCGACCCGGCCGCCTGGGATCCGGTGCTCGCCGCCAACGTCCGCGGGCCCTTCCTGTGCGCGCGCGAGGCGATGGGCTGGATGACGGCCCATGGTTCGGCCGGCCGCATCGTCAACGTGTCGTCCGGCGCCGGCCGCGCGGCCGCGCCGGGCATGGCGCCGTACGTTGCCAGCAAGTTCGCGCTCGAGGGCCTGACGCGCGCGCTGGCGATGGACGCCGACGGCACCGGCATCGTCGTCTGCGCGCTCGAACTGGGCCAGCTCCGCACCGACCTGTCGCGCACCATCGTTCGCTTCGAGGATCACGAATTCCTGCCGCCGCCTGAAACCGCCGTGCCGGCCTTCCTGCATGCGATCACCGGCCCGGCGGACCAGGTGGCGGGCAAGGTGTTCGCGGCGTGGCGGCACGAGCAGGACACGGTGGCCGAGGCGCAGCTCGCGCGGCCGCTGGCCGGTTTCCCGAAGTTCAACTTCGCGCCGCTGAAGTTCCAGGGGCGCGACCTGCGCCGCACCGACCCCGGCATCCAGGCCTTCGACCGTGCCGAGAACCCGGTGGGCATGCCGCGCGGCGCGCGCGAGGCCATCCAGCGCTGCCTCGACGGCGGCTTCGATGCCTCGCGCTACCCTGACGAGCGCTGCCTGAAGCTGCGCGCCGCGCTGTCGGAGCGCTTCCAGCTCCCGCCGCAGGACTTCACCTTCGCGCCCGGCTCCGCCGAGCTGGTCGAGCGCATCGTGCGCAGCTTCGCCGGCTGCGGCGAGGACGTGATCGCGAACGACCCGACCTGGTTCATGTTCGACCGCTTCTGCGCGCTGGCCGAAGTTCCGCTGCGGCGCATCCCGGTGCGTCAGCGCACGGCCGACGGCCCGTTCGACCACAACCTGGAGGCGATCGCGAAGGCGATCCTGCCGCGCACCCGGCTGATCTACCTGATCAACCCCAGCAATCCGCTGGGCAACGGGATCGACCACGACGAGTTCGTCGAATTCCTGAAGCAGGTGCCTCCGCACATCCCGGTGGTCGTCGACGAGGCCTACGTCGAGTTCCACGACGACCCGAAGGTGCTGCGCACCCACGAGCTGGTGCGCAGCACCGACCGCATGCTGATCGCGCTGCGCACCTTCTCGAAGTTCTACGGCCTGGCCAACCTGCGCATCGGCTACGCCTTCGGCGTGCCGCGGGCGATCCGCCTGCTGGAGCGGCTGGAGCACCTGTTCTGCGTGCCCACGCTCGTCGAGGAGGCGGCGGTCGGCGCGCTGGCCGACACCGAGCACGCGCGCGCGACGCACGATTTGCTGCGCGTCGAGAAGGCGCGCATCCGCGCCCGGCTGGCCTCGGCCGGGCTGGCCTCGCTGCCGAGCCAGGCGCACTTCATGCTCGTCGAGTTCCCGGTGTCGCTGGCCGAGGCCGACCGCGTCTGGGACGCCTTCCTGACCGCCGGCAGCCTGACGCCGCGCGGCGTGATGTTCGACCGCTACATGATGCTGCCGGTGCTGAAGCCGGCGCAGAACGACCGCCACCTGGACATCCTGATCGACGCGGCGACGCAGTGGCGGGCTTCCGCCGCGCCCCGGGCGCCCGAGGCAGCCTGAGCGATGCGGATCGCAATCGCGACCTGGAGCTACGACGAACACCAGGGCATCAGCCGCTGCGTGGTCGAATTGGCGGCCCGGCTCTCGCTCGAGCACGAGGTGCACGTGTTCGCCGCCGAGATCGCGGCCGATGTGCGCCCAGGCATCGAACTGCACCGCGTCGAGCTGCGATACCCGCAGGTCCACCTCAACGAATACGACTTCTACCTGCGCGCCGGCCGCGCGCTGCGCGCCGGCGGGTTCGACGTGGTGCACGCGCATTTTCCGGTCGGCTGCCCGACCGACGTCTACACCTGCCACGGCCTGGCGCGCATGGCACTGCGCACCTTCCGCGGCTTCCCGCCGGCCGGCTCGGTCGACGTGCCGCTGTCGCGCATGCTGCGCTGGTACATCCAGGTGCCGCTGCATTCGCTGGCGGTGCGCCGGCGCCGGCCGCAGCTTTGCGCGGTGTCGCGCAAGGTCGCGCGCGAACTGGCCGAGGAGAGCGGCCGGCCGCTGGAGCAGATCGAGGTGGTCGCCAACGGCGTCGACCTGACGCGCTTCCGGCCCGAGATCGGCGCCGGCCTGCGCCAGGAGGCCCGCCGGCGGCTGGGCCTGGCCGACACCGATTTCGCCCTGCTGTGGGTCGGCAACCACCTGCGCCACAAGGGTATGCGGCACGCCATCGCGACGCTCGAGAAGCTGCCCGAATCGGCGGTGCTGCTGGCCGTGGGCGCCGATGCGCCGGGCAACATGCCCGAACTGGCACCCGCTTTCGAGCGCCTGCGCGCCAGCGGCCGCCTGCGCTTCCTCGCGGTCGACGCGCAGATCGAGCCGTACTACGCCGCTGCCGATGCGCTGCTGTTCCCGAGCCTCTACGAATCCTTCGGCCTGGTCGTGCTGGAGGCGATGGCCATCGGGCTGCCGGTGGTCACCGCGCGCAGCGTGGCGTTCGCCGACGAGTCGATCGTCGACGGCGTCAACGGCTTCGTTGTCGACGACCCGTGGGACAGCGACGGCATGGCCGGGCGCGTGCGCCGGCTGATGGGCGATGCGGCGCTGCGCGCGTCGATCGCCGAGGCCGGCTGGAAGACGGCGCAGCATTTCACCTGGGACGCGTACTGCGCGGCCTACCAGCGGCTGTACGCGGGCGCATTGCTCCCGCGGCAATCAAGTCGAGGCCGGCCCCATGCCGTTTGACCTGAACCATGTCGATTCGCTGCTGCGCGCCGGTTTCCCGGCCGATCGCCTGTCGGCGGCGATCGACGACTGGATGCACCACCGCATCGAAGGCGAGCCGAAGCTGCTGACGGCGTCGCGCGGCGCCTACGTCGAGCACCATCTGGCGCGTTCGCTGGCGGCGATCGCGCTGGTGCCCGAGCGCAGCGATCCGGGGCGGCTGCTCGAGCTCGGTTCGGGCATCTACCTGATGACCTTCCTGGTCGAGCAACTGCGCAACTACCGGCTCGACCTGGTGCAGTACTGGGGCCGCGGCAGCGGCCGCTACGCCACCACGCTGGTCGACGAGCGCAGCGGCGCGAAGCGCGTGCTGCCGTTCCACGAGTTCAACGCCGAGGTCGAGCCGTTCCCGTACCCGGACGCCAGCTTCGACGTGATCCTCAACTGCGACACCATCGAGCACATGCTGTGCGACCCGGTGCAGATGCTGGCCGAATGCCACCGCGTGCTGAAGCCCGACGGCGTGATGGTGGTCACTACGCCCAACCTGCTGCGGCTCGACAACGTCGTGCGCATGCTGCAGGGCGTGAACATCCACGACAAGTACGTTCTGCAGTCGGCGTCGGCGCGCCATCCCCGCGAGTACACGCCCGACGAACTGCGGCGCATCCTCGAATGGGTCGGCTTCGACGTGGCGCAGCTGCACACGCGCGACGTCACGCGCAGCGTGGTGCCGCGCACCGGCCGGCGGCTGGCGCGCTCGGCGCTCGGCGCCTTCCATTGGGCCAAGCGCTACGTCGGCAGTGCCGACGATTCGCGCGCCGGCCGCGGCGAGCAGATCATCGCCGCCGCCCGCCGCAGCCGCGCCGTGCAGACCACGCGGCCCGACTTCCTCTACGAGGCGCCGGGTGACGCCGCGGAACTGATCGGTGCGCTGTACGGCGACGCCGGCCCGGCGCGATGAGCGTGGCGGGGCGCGCGATCGTCGTCGACCGGCTGCTCGGTCGCGAGGCGATCCGTGCGTTCGCGCGGCAGTGGCAGGCGCTCGTCGATGCCGACCCCGACGCGACGCTGTACCAGGCGCCCGACCTGTTCTTCGCCTGGCACGACACCGCCGCCGACGGCGAGCAGGCCTGGCTGCTGGTGGCGCGCGACGGCGACCGCCCGATCGGCTGCGCCGCGCTGGCGCTGCGCGAGCTGCCGATGCGCGGCGTGCGCATCCGCGTGCTGTCCTTCGGCAGCCCGCGCGGTGACGTCGTCGCCAGCGAGCGGCGCGGCGAGGTGCTCACCGCCATCGCCGACTGGCTGCTGCGCCAGTCGCGCGACTGGGACCTGCTCCAGCTCGAGGACATCCGGACCGCGACCGCCGAAGCGATCCAGCGCCACCTCGGCGCCGAACGCGGCTTTGCCGTGGAGGCGCCGACGCCCGCGCCGGCTGAAGCCTGGCTCGACGCCAGCATCGGCTGGAGCGCCTACCTGCAACTGCGCGGCGCGCACTTCCGCCACCGGCTGAAACCGCAGACGCGCAAGATCGAGCGCCTGGGCACGGTGCGCGTGCGCCGCTTCGCCGGCGAGGGACTGGCGGCCGCGTACGACGAATTCCTGAGTCTCGAGCCGCGTAGCTGGAAATCGAAGTCCGACGACACCCGCCTGCCCGATCGCGAGCGCGCGGCCTTCGGCGCGCTGGTGCGCCAGGGCCCGGGGCGCATCCGGCCGAGCATCATGTTCCTCGACGTCGACGAGCGGCCCGTCGCGGCGATGCTGTCGCTCGCGCACGGCCGCAACGCCTACCTGTTCGTCACCTACTTCGACGACAGCGTGCGCGCGCACTACCCGGGCCGGCGGCTGTTCCTCGAATGCATCCAGGATGCGTTCGCCGATCCGCAGGTCGACGAGCTGAGCTTCGTCGGCGCCTACCCGTTCGCGATGGCCTGGTGCGACCAGACCCGCCCGTACGTCAACCTCAAGGTGCACGGCAACAGCCTGCGCGCCCGCTGGGCGCGGCTGCTCGCGCCGCGGCCGGCCGCGCAGGCCGAACCGATCGCCACGCCCGCCGAACATGCCTGACGCGCCCGCCATCGAGGTCCGCGACCTGACCAAGGCCTACCCGCTGCAGCGCTCGCTGCGCTCGTGGTGGAGCCGCGGCGCCGCCGCCGAGGCGCGCTCGGTGCTGGCGCTGGACCACGTCAGCTTCAGCGTCGACCAGGGCGAGGTGCTGGGGCTGCTCGGCGCCAACGGGGCGGGCAAGACGACGCTGATCAACATCCTGTGCACGCTGCTGACGCCCACGGCGGGCAGCGCCAGCCTGGGCGGCCACGACGTGGTGCGCGAGCCGCAGCTTGCGCGCCGCCAGATCGGCCTCGTGACCAGCAACGAGCGCAGCTTCTACTGGCGCCTGACCGGGCGGCAGAACCTGCGCTTCTTCGCCGCGCTGAACCACGTGGCGCCGGAAGACACCGAGCAGCGCATCGACCAGTTCCTCGACGCGCTCGACCTGACCCGTTTCGCCGACCGCCGCTTCGACGGCTATTCCACCGGCATCCGCCAGCGCTTCGCCTGCGCCCGCGCGCTGCTCCACCACCCGCGCATCCTGTTCATGGACGAGCCGACCAAGGGGCTGGACCCGAACGCTTCGGCGGCCATGCTGTCGGTCATCCAGGATCGCATCCTGAAGGTCTGGCAGCCCACGATCATCGTCACCTCGCACAACCTGGCCGAGATCGAGAAGCTGTGCCACCGCGTCGCGATCGTCGACCGTGGGCGGCTGCTGCGCATCGGCTCGATCGACGCGCTGGCGCGCAGCATCCGCGCCTACGAGGCCTATGCCGTCGAGGGCAGCGGCATCGACGCGCCGGTGATCGCCGGCCTGCGCCGCCTGCTCGGCCCCGACCGCGTGCGGGTCGACGAGGACGTGCCGGGCCGGGTCGAGCTCGGCCTGGGCGACGGCGAACGCAGCCTGTCGAGCGCGCTGTCCTACCTGATCGGCCGCGGCGTCGCGATCCGCCGCTGTGAGCCGATCGAGATCTCGCTGGAAGACGTGTTCCGCCAGACCGTGCGGGAGCGAGCCACCGCATGAACACCCTGCGCCTACTCTGGACCTTCGTTCGCCGCGACGCGCAGATCGCGGCGAGCTACCGCATCGCCTTCCTCGCGCCGCTCGCATCGGTGTTCTTCGCGGTGCCGATCCTCTACTTCCTGGCCAAGGTGTTCGAGGGCACGCAGGCCGAAGCGCTGAGCCACTACCGCAGCGGCTTCTTCGCGTTCATCCTGCTCGGCATGGCGTTCCAGGACTACGTGACGCTGAGCATGTCGAACTTCCTGGCCGGCGTGCGCGAGCACCAGCTGATGGGCACGATGGAGATCGTGATGCTGTCGCCGACGCCGGTGTCGCTGATCCTGCTGTTCTCGTCGGTCTGGGGCTACCTGTTCACGTCGACGCGCTTCGCGCTGTACGTGCTGCTCGGCTTCGCGTTCGGGCTCGACCTGTCGAATGCCAACCTGCTGTCTTTCGGCGTGCTGACGCTGGTGTCGATCATCAGCTTCGCGGCGCTCGGCATCCTCGGCGCGGCGGCGACGCTGGTGATCAAGCAGGGCGCGAGCATCACCGGGCTGCTGACCGCGGCCACGCTGGCGCTCGGTGGCGTGGCCTACCCGATCGCGGTGCTGCCGGCCTGGCTGCAGAAGATCGCGCTGCTGCTGCCGTTCACGCATGCGCTCGAAGGCGTGCGCAAGGCGCTGATGGCCGGCGCGACGCTGCCGCAGCTCGCCACCGAACTGACCGTGCTGGCGGTGTTCGGCGGCCTGCTGTTCCCGGCCTCGCTGTGGGCTTTCCAGCGCGCGCTGCAGCATGCCAAGGCGAACGGCACGCTGGGCCAATATTGACGGGCACCGCCATGCCTTCCGCCTCGCTCCCCGCCTGGACCGACCCGCTGCGCATCGCGCTCGCGCGGCGCTGGCGCTGGTTCGGCAACCCGGCCGAGCTGCGCATGCGCGCGGCCGCGCGCATCGGCGAGACCGACATGCACCGCGACCCGCCGGAGCAGCTCTACGCGGCGATCTACCTCGACCGCATCCGCCGCGCGCTGCCGCGGCCGTCCGGCCTGCGCATCCTCGACGCCGGTTGCCAGGCGGGCCGGCTGGCGATCCCGCTGGCCAGGGACGGCCACCGCGTCACCGGCCTCGACATCTCCGCCGACTGGATCGAGCGCTGCCGGCGCAACGCCGCCGAGGCCGCGGTGCCGGTCGCGCTGGTCGAGGCCGGCCTGGACGACGCGCCGCGGCACTTTCCGCCGGCCAGCTTCGACGTGGTGATCTGCGCCGAGGTGCTGTACACGATGCGCGATCCGGTGGCCGCGCTGCGCGCGCTGGCCGGGCTGCTCGCGCCCGGCGGCCGGCTGTTCGCCTCGCACCGCACACGCTACTACATGCTGACGACGCTCGGCCGCTACCACCGCCTGGAAGACATGGCGACGGTGGCCCACGCGTCCGAAGGCGAGATCCTCGGCGGCCAGTACTACAACTGGTTCGACCGCGACGAATTGCAGCGCCTGTATGCCGATGCCGGCCTGCGCATCGTCGGCGCCGAGGGCATCGGCACCGTGTCGGGGCTGGGCGTCGACGGCATGGCTGCGGTGCTCGACCCGGCCGACCTGGACGAGGCCGGGCGCGCGCGCCTGCTCGCCATCGAAAGCGCCTGCGCCGCGCGCTTCCCGGACACCGCACGCTACCGCCTCATCACGGCCGTCCTCGACCCGGAACCCAGACCATGACGATTTCCGACGCTCCCCTGCACCCCGTGGTCCAGGACCACGCGTTCACGCGCAAGAACCGCGAATGGTTCACGCAGCGCTATGACTTCGCGAGTCACGGGATCTACTTTCCGCACCAGCCCGTCTACGGATTCAGCCGCTGGGACGAGCACATCACCGACTACTTCCGCACGTACCACATCCTGCGGCTGCTGGAGGAGCTGGAGTTCAAGAGCTTCCTCGACGTCGGCTGCGCCGAGGGTTACCTGATCAACCTGGTGCGCAAGCTGTTCGGCGCCGAAGGCTACGGCATCGACATCGCACCCACCGGCGTGCGCCGCGCGCGCGACCTGTACGGCATCCCCGGCGCCACCGCCGACGCGCTGCGCCTGCCGTTCGCCGACAAGTCATTCGACGTCGTGCTGTCCAGCGAGACGCTGGAGCACGTGGCCGACCCGAAGGCGGTGATCGCCGAGCTGGTGCGGGTGTCGCGCCACTACGTGATCCTGTCGACGCCGGCGGCGCGCACCGACGCCGAACTGGAGGAGCACTTCAAGCACCTCGACCCGGCGGTCATCTTCAGTCACTTCCATTTCTTCACCGAGAAGCAGATGCGCGCCTGGCTGCCCCCCGGCACCGAGTTCCTCGGCGCCGGGCACCGCAGCATGCCGCGCTACTGGAACTGGTTCTCCTCCGGGCACGACCAGGCGGCGGCGATCGGCGACCTGGTCGCCTTCCTCGCCGACTCGTGCCCCGGCATGGCCGCCGAGACGTTGGAGGCCTACGGCCGACATGCCCAGACGCATGCCAAGCCGCCGCCGTGGTGGCAGAAGCTGCTCGGCCCGCGCGCGCTCGGCATGGCGCTGCAGGCCGATCACTGGCTGTGCAGCCGCCATCCGCAGGACACGCTGGCCTTCCTGTCGGTGAGCCCGTGCCACGGCACGAAGCTCGAACGCCGCCGCAAGCCGGTGCCCGGGCTGATCCGCTTCCTGCTCGAGGAAAACCGCGTCGACCCGCTGCGGCTGGCCGACGCGAGCCGCCGCTAGTCGCCCCGCCAGTCGCCCTGCCAGTCGCCGCTGCCGGCCACCGCTGCCAGTCGGCGCCACCCGCCACCGCTCGTCGCTCCGCCCGCCTTGCTGTCGCCTGCCGCACCGCTGTCCAGGATGCGCCCCGTCCGCCGCCGATGAACGCCATTTCCGAGTCCGCCGTCCTGCGCTCCGCCACAGAACTCGACGCGTCGCCGCGCGCGGGGCCGGTGCGGGTCCAGATCGTGCACGACGCGGCCGGGCTGGACGCGCTGCGTGCCGACTGGGACGCGCTGTGGGCGGCCGATCCCGGTGCCGACGTGTTCGGCTCCTGGGCCTGGTTCCGCAACTGGTGGCAGCACTTCGGGCATGGCGAGAGCCCGGCCGCGCTGGCCGTCAACGACGGCGAGGAGTGGCTGCCGGTGCCCGGCGGCCACTGGCGGCTTCACGTGTGCGTGGTGCGCGACCCGACCGCGGCGGCGGTCGCGCTGCTGCCGCTGGTGCGCATCCGTGGGCGCTACAAGCGCTGGCAGGGCCAGTTCCTGGCGACGCCGGTCAACAGCCATTCGCCCCGGGCCGGGCTGGTCGCTACCCGTTTCGACGCCGCCGTCGCCGATGCGCTGTGCGGCTGTCTCGATCGCGACCCCGGCTGGGACCTGTTGCTGCTCGACGGCCTGGCCGACACCCCCGGCGGGCGTGCCGAACGGCTGGTCGAGGGCCTGTCGCGGCGCGGCCTCGCGATCGTCGAGCAGGCGAGCTGGCGCCAGTCGTACATGGATTGCGACGGAAGCTGGGAGGCGATGCTCGGCCGGCGCAACCACAAGTTCCGCCTGCACCTGGGCCAGAACGAACGCTCGCTCGCGAAGCTGGGGGCGCTGCAGGTCGACCGGCACGCCGGCGAGGACGCGATCGGCGCCGGCTTCGATGCCTTCCTCGCGATCGACCGCACGAGCTGGAAGGCGCGCGAGGGCGAGAGCATCGACCGGGTCGCCGCGCTGCGCAGCTACTACCACGACATCCTGCGGCGCCTGGCGCCCCACGGCGGCGCCGAGGTGTGGGTGCTGTCGGTGGCCGGCACGCCCGCGGCGGCCTTCCTGTGCCTGGCCGACGGGCGCTCGCTCTACACGCTGAAGACCTCGTTCAGCGAGAGCTTCGGCCGCTCGTCGCGACTGTCGCCGAGCCAGGTGCTGCTGGCCAGGATCATCGAACAGGGCTGGGGCCTCCATCCGCGCGGCATCGACTTCGTCGGCAAGGCGCCGCTGGTCGACCGCTGGGCGACGCGCGAGAACGCGTTCTCGCACCGTCTGCTGCGGCGCCGTCCGGTGTCGGCTGCGATCGCGCGCGTACGCAGGCTGTGGCCGGGAGGGGAACGGACATGAGGACGATCGTCGACAGCGTCTGCGAGCCGGCCGACGCCGCGGGCGTGGATCCGGCCATCCTATTGGCCGGGCCGCCGGCCCCGTCGCGACGGCGCTGGCGCGGCGCGTTGCTCCACGGCGATGCGGAGATCTCGGCGCTGCGCGACGACTGGGAGCGCGTCTGGGCGGCCGACCCGCGGGCCGACCTGTTCTCGTCCTTCACCTGGGTGGACAACCTGTTCTCGCACTTCGGCCAGGCGCCCAGCGAGACCAGCCTCGCGTTCCACGACGGCGTCACCACCCGGCCGATCGCCGGCGGTGCGTGGACGCGCTTCGTCTGCGCCGTGCGCGACGACGCGGGCATGCTGGTCGCCGTGCTGCCGCTGGTGCGGGTCGACGGCAGCTTCCAGCGCGGCAGCCACGCGCTGCTGTCCACGCCTGTGAACTTCCACTCCCCGCGCAGCGGCCTCGCGGCCACGCAGTTCGACGCCGACGTGGCCGATGCGATGGTGCGCGCGTTCGGCAGCCTGAAGGCCTGGAGCGTGCTGCTGCTCGGTGGCCTGCCGGCCGCCTGCAGACGCTCCCGGCTGCTGGCCGATGCGCTCGTGCGGGCCGGCATGCCCTGCGTCGTCGATTCGGCCTTTCCCGGCGCCTACCTGCGTTTCGATGCCGGCGTCAGCGCCAGCGCCGACGTGCATTTCGACGGACCGGAACACGCCCACTTCCGGCGCAGCCTGGTCAAGGCGCGCAATGGCCTGGCCAAGGCCGGCGCGATCGAGGTCGATTGCCTGCGCGGGCCGCGCGCCTGGCCGGAGGGCTTCGAGCGCTTCGTCGCGGTGGATGCGAAGAGCTGGAAGGCGAACACCGGCGAGAACATCGGCCGCAGCCCCGCGCTGCTCGCCTACTACGGCGATCTGTGCCGGCGGCTGGCGGCACTGGACCGCCTCGAGGTGTGGCTGCTGCGCGTCGCCGGTGTCGATGCGGCGGCCTTCGTCTGCCCGCACGACGGGCGCGCGCGCTACACGCTCAAGAGTTCCTACGACGAGGCCTTCGGCGCGTCGCGCTCGCCCAGCCTGGTGCTGCTGCACGACATGGTGCGCCGCTGCTGGGGCGATGCCGGGGCCGGCATGGACTTCGTCGGCAAGGTTGCCTTCCTCGACCGTTGGGCGAACGAGGATCTCGCGTTTCACACTGTCGCGTGCTATCGCACCCGCTACGCCCGCTGGCAGGCCGGCGCGGTGAGGCGCGTCCGCGCCTGGGCCGGGGATGCGCGGCGGCGGTTGCCGGCGTGGGTCGCGCGGCCCGTCGGCTCGGCGAGCCGGCGCGCAGCGGGCTAGGGGCGCCCGCCGTGCGCATCGGGATCGAAGCGTCGAACATGCTGGCGGCGCGCCTGACCGGCATCGAATACTCGCTGACCGAGATCGTGCGGCAGCTCGCGCGCATCGACGCCGATCACGAGTACCGGCTGTACTTCAACTTCAGCCGCGGCGAGTACGCCAGGCGCTTCGAGGAGCGGGTGCGCCCGCTCTTGAGCGCCCGGGTTCGTGCGCGGATCTGCCGAGTGCCGAGCTTCGTCGTGAACAAGGCGCGCACGGGGCTGAACTGGCCGATCGACAGCACGCTGGGGCGCTGCGACCTCGTCTACTACCATGCCTTCGACCTGCGGCCGCAGTGGTTCGGCCGCCGCGTGCTGACGATCCACGACCTGATGCCGATGACCCACGGCGAACTGTTCCCGCCGATCGACGTCGCCTACTTCTCCAGGCATGTGCCGGTGATGGCGCGCCGGGCCGACGCGCTCATCACCGTGTCGCAATACACGAAGGACATGGTGATCGAGCGCTTCGGGCTGCCGCCGGAAACCATCCACGTCGTGCATCCTGGCGTCGACCGGCGCTTCCGGCCAGCGCCGGCGGCCGCGGTCGCCGAGCTGCGCGGACGCCTCGGCTTGCAGCGGCCATACATCGCCTATGTCGGCACCGCCGAGCCGCGCAAGAACCTGCCGCGGCTGGTGCGGGCGCTGGCGCGTGCGCACGCGGCGGGCGAGCGCGACCTGCAGCTCGCGATCGGCGGCAAGTCGGCCTGGGGCAGCGCCGCGCTGCGCGCCTGCATCGCCGACAGCGGGATGGACGAGCACGTCAAGCTGCTCGGCTACCTGGACGAACCGGACGTCGCGACCTTCTACTCCGGCGCCGAGATCGCCGCGCTGCCGTCGATCGCCGAGGGTTTCGGCTCGCCGCTGCTGGAGGCGATGGCCTGCGGCGTGCCGCTGCTCGCATCGAACACGACCGCGCTGCCCGAGGTCTACGGCGACGCGGCCATCGGCGTCGATCCGTTCGACGAGGACGCGATGGCCGCCGCGATCGTGCGCCTGCGCGGCGATGCGGCGCTGCGTGCCGACCTGGTGGCGCGCGGCCTGCGCCGGGCGGAGTCGTACTCGTGGGAGGCCACCGCGCTCAAGTCGCTGGCGGTGTTCGAGCAGGCGGCCCGCCCCTCCGCCCGCTATGCCGCCCGGAACACCGCCCGATGAGGGTGCTGCACGTCAGCGAGCACGTGTGGCCGGTGGGCGGCTGCGAGCGCATGCTCGGCGATACCTGCCGGCTGCTCGCCGCCGCCGGCCACGACGTCTGCGTTGTCGTCGCCGAGGACACCGAGACCCGCGACTTCCCGTTCGCGGTCGAGCGCCTGCCGCGGTCACTCGGCTTCCGATCGGGAGAACGCGCGCTGCGCGCACTCGACGCCCTCCTCGATCGACACCGGCCCGACGTGGCGCACCTGCACAACGCGCGCGATTTCCTCGGCCCGCGCGTGGTCGCCGGGCTTGCGCGCCGCGTGCCGACGCTGCGCTACGTGCACGACGCGCGGCTGTTCTGTCCGCAGGTACGCAGCAAGTGGCTGATGCGCCAGGACGCGCCGTGCCCGCACCCGATGGGCGTGCCCTGCCTGCTGCACTGCTTTCCGATCGACGCCGGCGGCGGGCGTTGGCGCGGCCCGGTGGAACTGGCCTGGTGGTACGGCGACCTGTCGGTCACGCGAGGCCTCCCGGCCGTCGCCGTCGGCAGCGGCTACATGCGCGAGCAGTTGCTCGTCAACGGCCTGGATCCGGCGCGCCTGCACGTGCTGCCCGGCTTCACCGACAAGGCCCGCGGCGATGCCGATTCGGCGCCGGCCGAGTTGTCGCAGCCTGAGCGGCAACCCGAACCTCACGTCCTCGCGATCGGCCGTTTCGACCAGGCCAAGGGGCTGGAGACGCTGCCCCGGCTGCTGGCGACGATCACCGGTCCTTTTTGGCAGGCGACGATCGTCGGCGAGGGCCGGCATCGAGACGCGACCCGCGCCGCCGCCGAGGCGCTGGGCCTGGGCGTGCGCTTTCGCTTCCCCGGTGCCGTGGCGCATGACGCGCTCGATCCGCTGTACCGCTCGGCGCGCGTCGTCGTCGTGCCGTCGCAGGTGCCGGAGGCCTTCGGGCTGGTCGGCATCGAGGCGATGGCCTTCGGCCGGCCGGTGGTCGGCTACGACATCGGCGGCATCGGCGAATGGTTGAAGGACGGCGTCAACGGCTTCCTGGTGGCGCCCGGCGACGAGGCCGGCTTCGCCCGGCGCGTCGAGCAGCTTCTGCGCGACGATGCGCTGGCCGCGCGGCTCGGCCGCGGCGGCCGCGAGTCGGTCGAGCGGCGCTTCCGCCCCGAGGCGCACCTGCGTCAGTTGCTGCAGGTGTACGCGTCGATTGCCGGGCGGGCGGTGGCGGGCGATGCTCCGGCGGACCATGGCGCAGCGGAGACGGCGCGATGATTCGTTCGCGTCGCTGCGCCACGGCGCGATGCCGGCCGGTGGTGCGACCGGCCCTGCCCCGGGAGAGCCTCCGGTGAGCGCCGTGCTGGCGAACCCTGCGCAGGCGGCGACGCCGGCCTGGCGCGTCGAGATCGTCGACAGCGAAGCCGGCCTCGCCGCGCTGGCGGCCGAATGGAACGCGCTCAGCGAACGCAGCGACACCGCGCTGCTGTTCAACTCGCACGATTGGGCGAGCGCCTGCTGGCGCCACTTCCACCGCCCGCTCGGGGCAGGTGGAGACGGTGGCCGCTCGGCCAGGTTGTCGATCCGCCTGCTGCGCGGCGACGACGGGCTGCTGGCGATCGCGCCGCTGTGGATCGAGACGCGCCGCGTCGCCGGGCTGGCGCTGCGCATCGCGCGCTGGGTCGGCGAGGGGCCGTCGGACTACGGCGACCTGCTGCTGGCGCGCCTCGATCCGGCGCTGGTCGACGCGCTGGTCGCGCACCTGGCCGGCCCGCAGGGCGGCTGCGACGCGATCGACCTGCGCGAATGCCGCGGCGATTCGCCCACCTTGCCCTGGCTGCGCGATGCGCTGCGCCGCCACGCCCGCCGGCCCGGCGACATCGACGACAGCGTCTGCTACGCAATCGCCACCGCGGGCGGCTGGGAGGCCTACACCCAGCGCCAGTTCAGCGGCAAGCGGCGCAAGGATTTCCGCCGCGAATGGCGCAACCTCGAAGCGGCGGGCGGCTTCGAGTGGACGCTGCTGCGCCGGCTCGATCCGCTGCCGGTCTGGGGCGACGCGTTCGGCGCGGTGCAGGCCGCGCACGTCGCCGCCGGCGAGGCACGCCCCGGCGAGTTCAACCACCCGGTGTTCCGCCCCTTCCTGGAGCAGGTGCTGGGCGCCGCGTCGCGCCGCGAGGCGGTGCGCGCGGCGGTGATGACGCGCCATGGCCAGGCGGTGGCCTACTGGCTCTCGATCGCCTACCGCGGGCGCTACTACCTCTACAACACCGCCCATGTCGACGAACACCAGCGCCTGGGCGCCGGCAAGCTGCTGATGCTGTACCTGCTGGAGCGGCTGTTCGAGGAAGGCCTGGGCCCGGTCGACTACCTGCGCGGCGCCGAGTCGTACAAGGAGGTGCTGACCGAGCATGCGGTGGTGAACCGGCGGCTGACCGCCGTCTGCCCCGGCGTGCGCGGCCGGCGCGCGGCGCTGCTGTGGGGCGACCGCCTGCCGCCCGAGGCGCAAGCCTGGCACCAGCGCTGGGCCTGCATCGCCACCGAGGAGGGCGTGCGCGGCTTGCTGCGCCGCATCCCCCGGCGGCTCTTGCGTGGGCTCTTGCGTGGGCTCCTGCGTGGGCAACCGCGGGGACCCGGCCGGTGACACCCCCGGTACCGGCGCCTGGCCGTGCGCGCGCGCTGCCGCCCCGTGCGACCGCGTCGCAAGGGAGGGCTCGGCCTTGACGCCCGGCGACGCACTGCGCGCCTGGCTGCGCCGCGCCTACCACCGCGCGCTGCCGGTGTCGGTGCGCGACATGGTGTCGCTGCAGCGCGAGCTGGCCTCGCGCGAATCGCTGGCGCGCGCGATCGACGTGCCGTCGGGCCGCCGCATCGTCGCGCTCGCGCCGCACGAGGACGACGAGGCCTTCGGTTGCGGCGGTACGCTGGCGCTGGCGGCGGCGGCCGGCTGCGACGTGCGGGTCGTCTTTCTGACCGACGGCGCCAAGGGCTACGACCGGCGCCATCTGGACGAACCCGGCGCGCCGCCGGCCGAGGAATTCGAGCGCCGGCTGGTGCGCACGCGGCAGGCCGAGGCCGCCGCTGCGAGCGCGGCGCTCGGGCTGGCGCCGCCGCGCTTCCTCGGCCTGCCCGATGGCGGACTGGCGGCGGACCCGGCGGCCGTCGACGCGCTCGCCGGTGCCCTGCGCGAACTGGCGCCGGAGCTGGTGTTCCTGCCCCACTTCGGCGACCCGCACCCGGATCACCATGCGACCGCGAAGCACTTCCTCGCGGCGGCGGCGGCGGCGGGGCTGAGCCCGTCGCTGCCCTGCTGGGGCTATGAAGTGTGGTCGCCGGTGGTCGCCAACGCCTACGTCGACATCGGCCAGGCGATGCCGCGCAAGCAGGCGGCGATGCGGGCACACGCGAGCCAGATCGGCACGATCGACTATCCGCGCGCGATCGCCGGCCTGAACGCCTACCGTTCGCTCGGCGCCGGCCAGCCGGGCGGCTACGCCGAGGCCTTCCACGTCGAGACGCTGGCCGAGTGGCGCCGGCTGTACGGCGCGGTCTGGGGCGGGGCATGAAGCCGCGGCGCCTGCGGCTGGCCGTCGATGCGCGCGACCTGCTGGTGTCGGAGCCGACGGGCGTGCAGCGCGTCGTCGCGCAGTTCATCGACAAGGCGGTGCGCTCCGACGACGTCGACATCGTGCTGCTGAGCGACGAGGCGCTCGGAGCGCGCGCGCCGGCCGGCGTCGAGCAGGTGGTGGTGCCGCTGCGCCGGCGCTGGCTGCAACGGGCGTTCGACCAATGGATCGTGTTCCAGCTCCCGGCGGTGCTGCGGCGGCATCGGATAGACGCGTTCTACTCGCTCAACACCAAGTTTCCGCTGAGCGAGGTGCCGGCGTTCGCGACGGTGCACGGCGTCGAGTGGTACTTCTATCCGCAGGGCTACCGCCGGCTGGAACGGCTCAAGCAGTGGCTGTGGTTCCAGCTCGCGGTGCGCCGCAGCGCCGGCATCGTCACCTTCGCGCAGCACACGCTGCGCGACGTGATGCGCATCCACCCCGGCTGCGACCGGCCGATCCGTGTCGTCGCCGAGGGCGTCGACCCGATGTTCCGCCCGCTGCCGGCCGATGCGAGGGCGCAGGCGGTGCTCGAGCGCTGGGGCATCGAGACGCCGTTCGTGCTGTCGGTCTGCAGCCTGGAGCCGCGCAAGAACATCGACGGCCTTCTGCGCGCCTACGCCCGCCTGCGCGAGCGCCTGCCGGCCACGCCGCAGCTCGTGCTGGTCGGGCGATCGGCGTGGCGCGCCGAGGGGCTGAAGGCGCTGGCCGCGAGCCTGGGCATCGCCGACCGGGTGCGCTTCACCGGCTACCTGCCCGACGACGACCTCGTGCAGGTCTACAACCGCGCGCGGGTGTTCGTGTACCCGTCGAAGTACGAGGGCTTCGGCCTGCCGCCGCTGGAGGCGATGCGCTGCGGCGTGCCGGTGGTCACCTCCGATCGCAGCGCGACCGGTGAGGTGGCCGCCGGCGCCGCGGTGCTGATCGACCCGGATTCCGATGCCGACCTCGGCGACGGCCTGTACCGCGCGCTGACCGACGAGCGCCTGCGCCACCAGCTCATCGAGGCCGGCTTTGCCCGCGTGCCGCTGTACTCGTGGCCGGCGATGGCCGAGGGGATCCTGGGATTCGTGCGGGAGACGGTGGCGCGGCGGCGCGCGGGGTAGGGCGCCCGGCGCGTCAGGTCAGTGCGCGCAGCACGACCCAGTTGACCAGCACGCCGATCGCGCCGAACACCGCGCCGACGGCGATGGCCAGCAGCCAGTGATGCAGCGGCACGCCGGCGTCGTCTCGCGACTCGGAGCCGGGGGCGCTCACGACACCCCCGATCCGGTCGCCGGCAGGGCCCGCGAAGCGGCTCGCACGCGGCCGGAGAACGCCGAGATCAGCGCCAGGTAGATGGCGGCGACGAAGCCGAGCATCGCCGCCAGCACGGTGTTCCACACCACCGACGGAAAGCGCGGCCGGTCGGCCGGTTCGGCGGCGGAGAGCACCACGATGCTGCGCTCGTTGCGCAAGGCCTGCGCCTGCAGATCGGCGATGCGCTGCGCGACGGTCGCGTTCTGCTGGCGTGCGGATTCGGCCAGCTGCAGCAGGCGCTGTTCCTCGAAGCGCGTCGGCTGATCCTGCTTCATCGACTGGCGCAGCGCCGCCAGCTCGGCGCCGCGGCTCGCGGTCTCCGTGCGGGCGACGACGCGCTGCCGGTGCAGGTCCAGCAGGTCGCGGCGCAGCTGTTCGCGCAGCATTTCCGGGGGTGCCGCGCCGCTGCCGAGCGACGCCAGTTCCTGGTCGAGCTGGCGCCGGACCTCGTTGACGCGAGCCTGCAGCATCCGCACCTTCGGATGGCGCAGCCCCTGGTCGCCGTCGAATTCGGCGCGCGCCGCCGCCAGCTCCACCTCCAGGTCGGTCAGTTCCTTGGCCAGCCGGCTCAGCACCGGATGCAGGTTCTGCAATTGGCGGCCAGGCATCGACAGCTCGTCGCGCATCTGCTGCGCGGTGACGGCGATGCGCTGGTCGAGCGTCGCGACGCGCGTCTGCAGGCTCGACAGGTCGGCCTGCAACTGCTGTGCGCGGCCGAGTTCGAGATCCTGCTCGCGCTGCACGCTCGACGTGCTGCGCGCGGCGAGAAACCGGATCAGCGCGGTCTGGGCATCGTCGGCCTGTCGCATGGCGGTCGTCTGCTCCGTGCGCAACGCGGCCAGGCTGGCCTCGCGGCGCTTGGCTTCCAGATCGCCCAGGAAGCGCTCCAGCGCCGTCGGGTAGGCGTTGGCCAGCGTTGCCGCGACCTTCGGGTCCGCATCCAGCACGCGGACGATCAGCGTGGTCTTCTTCGACACCGACACGTCGGCGAAGCCGCCGAGCGTCTGGGCGTCGCGATCGGGTACGCCTTCCACCACGCGGCGACGCAGTGCCACCGACTGCAACAGCGCGAGGTAGGAGGTCATCGTGGCCTCGCTGCCCGTCGGCAGCACCGAAGCCGCCGCGCCGCCGGCGCCGCCGCTGCCCGCCGCCTCGACCACGTAGAACTGCACCTGCGCCTCGTAGATCGGACGGATCAGCAGGCTGGCGACGATGGCCGTGATGCAGGCGCTCAGCACCGTCGCGATGACCAGTGCCTTGCGGCTCTGCAGCGCGCTCCACCAGTGGAACGGAGTGGGTTCGCTCATGACGCGCCCCGCGCGAAGAGCACATCCGGTGCGCGCGGAACCTGCGGTTGGGCGGACACCGCGGTGCGGCCGACGGCGTCGAGCAGCACGACGAAGAAGAGCAGCAGTTCGCTGTAGGCAGACGGTTCGCCCTGGATCGTGATCATGTAGATGAAGTATGCAAGCAAGGTGGCCCGCAGCCGGTGGGCGGCAGCGCCGCGGGCGATGCGCAGCGCCCGCACTGCGCGGACCACGGGCAGCGCGAGCATCGCCGAGTAGACCAGGAGGGCCGGCAGGCCGACCTCGGTGGCGAGTTGCATCAGCGTGTTGTGGACCGGGTAGCGCTCGGGCGTCGGCGAATAGAACTCGAAGTTCGCGAGACCGACGCCGCGCCATGGGTGCTGCGCCAGCACGTCGAACCCCGCGGCCAGCAGTTCCACGCGCACCTCGGCGTTCGACAGCGTGAAGCTGCGGTAGGCGCCCAGTGCGGCGGTCAGCCCACCCGTCCACACGCCGACCAGCGCCAGCACGCCCAGGGCGACGAACCAGTGGAACGCGTGCCGCGGCCACACCGCGGCCGGCAGGAGCACGAGCCCCACCGCTGCGGTTGCCCACGGCCCGCGCGCGAAACTGAGCACCACTGCAGCCAACAGCAGCAGCAGGCTGCCGCAGACGAACGGGTTCCAGCGGCGGTGACCGGCACCGTCGGCCAGCCAGCGGTAGCTCAGCAGCAGCAGGCCGACCGTCACGACGTGGCAATAGGCCTGCGGGTTGGGCAGCAGGCCGGCCGAGCGGAGCATGTTCAGGCCGAAGACCACGATGAAGCGCGGCGAATCGTCTTCCATCCGGTGCAGTTCGAGGCCGAGGAACACGTAGGCCGCCGACTGCAGCACGCCCAGGCAGGCCGAAAACAGCGCGCCGAACACCAGCACGCGCAACGCGAAGCGCACGTTCGCCTCGGTGCCCAGCAGGCGGATCAGGATCAGCGCCATCACCAGTTTGGGCAGCAGCACGATCAGCCCGCGCGGCGACTGCTGTTCGCCGAAGACCGACACCATCGCCAGCACGCCGTAGAGCACCAGAAGATGGGTCAGCAATCCGGTGTTCCGCGGCTCGTGCGCGGTCTTGGCGAAGTCGACGATCCACCACAACACGAGCAGCACGATCGTCAGGTTCAGCAGGTTCAGCGGCCCGACGCGCAGTGACATGACCTGCAGTGAGAACGTCACCATCGCGAGCAGGCGATGTTCGATCGGCAGCTTGGCGAGCAGGCGGCCTGCGATGGCCGCACCCAGCAGCAAGGCCGCGATCGCGCCCACCGCCGCGGCGTGCCAGCGGAAGAACAGACCGCCGACGAACTCGGGCAGGATCCACGGCTCCGCGACCACCGCCAGCGCGATCGCCATCCCGAGCGCCGACCCGGCCGCCCATACCGGCGTGGCGGGCAGTGCCGACAGGCGCCAGGGCGACGGTGAGCGTTTGCTCACGGACGCGGTGCGGTCGACGCTTTGGCGCGCCGCCGCTCGCGATCACGGCCTGCGCCGTGCCCAGCGCGAAGCGTGCCGCCGATTCGACCCGACCCGGGAGCGCTGGATGAGATGCCGGCGGTCCATTGCGCGATGCGTCGCCCACGATGCATCAAGCGCTCGAAGGGCTCGATCGTCCGCTGGCGGCTCGTGGCGGTCGATCGACGATTCCCTTTCGGCGCGGAGGTTGGGGCGGCAAAGGCGCGTGGGGACAGGCCGTGGCGCTTCACTGAGGCGGTCTCCGCTGCGCTCCGACTGCCCTGCGATGCTCGGTCTCGTGGCCCGTCGCAGAACTCACTACGCTCACTTCGTTCGCTGCGTTCGGACAGTTGCGACGAGTCAGTTGACGAAGCGCGCTGCGCGCGCAGCCACAGCCCTGCGCTTCTCGGCGCCTCACAGGCGCGCCACGGCCTGTCCCCACGCGCCTTTGCTCCGAGACGTCGGATCTTCGCGATCGAACAGAACGAACCTCCACAGCGCGGCAGGCGGCATCCGCTGGGGGCGATTTTTGGGGCGACGGAGCGCAGGCCTGGGGTCGGCGCGCGCAGCGCGCTTCGTTGTCTGACTCGGCGCAGCTGTCTGAGCGGAGTGAGCGTAGCGAACGCAGCGAGTTCTGCGACGCGACCCCAGGTCGAGCACCACAGTGCAGTCGGAGCGAAGCGGAGACCGCCCCAGCATGAGCCCCCGGCGGATGCCGCCTGCCGCGCCGCGCGGACGCCACGGGGAGGAGGACCTTTGCAGACGACCGCAACGGGCCGTCAGCGGTCACGTGATGGCAGTGAGCGTGGCGGGATACAGGGCGCTTCATCCTAGTTGAGCCCGGCGACGTCGAACACGACCAGCACGACCGCGTACGTGGGCAGCCGCAGCTGCGGCGCCGGACCCGTGCCGCTGGACTCGGGTGCGAACGCGAGTTGGGCGCGTGCCGCGGTCAGCCCTGCCTGGTAGGTGCCGCCGCTGGCGCGCTGGTCGCGGTAGGCCCGGCCCGGATTCAGCTTGCCGGTGTCGATGCGGTAGATGCGGTACGGCGTTGCTGCGCCGACGCTCTCGACCTGGAGCTTGACCACGATCTCGTCGGCCAGGCGGTCGCGCGCCTGCTCGGTGGCGGCACGGGCTCGCGCCAGTGCCTCGCGCACCGCGGGCGACGCATCGGTCGGCGCCAGTTCGGTCTCCCGCTTCGCGTATGCGATCAGCTTGTCGTCCGAGATCTGGATCTCGGCGCGCGACGCGATGCCGGCGCGGCGCAGGGACTTCGCGAACACCTGGTCGGGCGGTGCGTAGCGGCTGATCAGCACGCTGACATGCCCGGCGCCGGCGGTCGCGAGCACGTCCACGCCCTGGGCATCCGAGTCGGCCTGTGGAATCTCGACGGCGACGCGGCGCTGGCCGTCGAGCAGCGCCAGCATGTTCATTGCGTGGAAACCCGCCTTCTTCAGCATCGGAGCGCGGGTCAGCAGTCCGAAATCGCCGGGAACGCCGTTCCCGACGGAGGATCGTTGAAGTCCTGCAACGACGCAATGGTCTGGAACTGGATACCGGCGACGCTCATTTCGTGCAGCGCGGTGAGCATGAATGCCGCTCCGTCGATGTCGTCGCGTGGCGGGTCCATCCACTTCGGGAAGGTGAGCCACTGGTTCCATTCCGTGATGATCTGCGGCGTCTGGGCCGGAAAGCTGCGCGCCTTCAGCCAGTTGCGGATCTGCCCGGCGCCATCCCAGCCCTGGCCGGGATGTTTCGGATAGTTGTGCCAGCTCACGAAGTCCAGCGGCAGGCGCGGCGTGCCGCCGGCGTAGTCGATGAAGGCCTTCAGCAGCGGAGCCGCGGTCTCCGGCTGGCCGGCGCGGCGCTCGTTCCATGCGCCGCCCAGGCCGCCGACGCGCGCCTTCGCGTCGGCCCGGCGTGCACCGCTGGCGAACGCCGCATAGGCCTTGAGCAACTCGTCCTGCGTGCCGCCCCAGAAGATCTTGGCCTCCGGTTCGTTCCAGAACTCGTACAGCACGTCGAGCCCCTGGGCGACGTTGATCGCGCGCACGGTCTCGTAGGCCAGGTCGGAAAACGCGGCCAGGTCCTTCGGCGGCGAGGCCTCGCGCACGCAGTGAAACCGAACTCGCCGGTCGACGCCTCGCTGGTGTTGCTGGCGAGCCAGCGCGGCATGCGAAGGTGAGCACGATGGTCGCGCCGCGCGCGGCCAGGCGTTTCAGGTCGGGCAGGTCGCGCTGCAGGCGCTCGCGGTAGTCGGCCAGGCTGGTCGAGTCGGTCAGGATCGGCTCGAGCGTGACGCGCACGGCGCCGAGCTGTCCCGGAAGCGACAGGAAGCTGTCGATGGCCTCGGCATCGGCCCACGACAGCATGGCCGATGGCGAAACACGCCGGGGATCGGGCCGACGCTCGTGCGCAACACCACCCGCACCGGCAGGTTCTGCACCAGCTGCGCGTCAGCGATGTTCGGAGCCAGGGCCAGCAGCGCCGACGCGGCCAGCAGCAGGTGCGGGAAGAGGAAGGCCTTGGTCGCCCAGGGCACCGGTCGCGTCAATGACGGTCCGGCGAAGCCAGCCGCTCGTACCAGGCTTCGTGCCGTCGGATCATAGAAGCGACCGGATACCGCGATTCCAGTTCCCGGCGCCCCGCATCGGCCCATTCCGCGCGACGCCGCGGATCGGCCAGCAACTGTAGCAACGCGTCTGCCAGCGCGGCCGGGTCGGCCGGGGCGACCAGCGCACCCAGGCGTCCGCCGTCCAGCACCTCGGGCACGCCGTCGACGGCGGTGGCGACGATCGGCACGCGCGCCGCCATGGCGTCGAGCAGCACGTAGCCGAAGGCCTCCCACAGCGAGGACAGGCAGAACACCTCGGCGGCCGGCAGCAGGGCCGGCAGGTCGTCGCGCCAGCCCGCGAAGCGGATCACCTTGCCGAGCCCCAGGCTCGCGGCCTGCGCCTCGAGCTGTGGGCGCAGCGGGCCGTCGCCGAACAGCAGCAGGTGCGCATCGGGCGCGGCGGCGGCAACCCGCGCCATCGCGTCGATCAGGTGCGCGAAGCCCTTCTGCCGCTCGAAGCGCCCGGCCGCGGCGATGACGCGCTCGTGCGCCCCGAGCCCCAGCGCTGCCCGCGCACGGGCAATGTCGGCAGCGTCGGGCGCGTGCCCGAATTCGATGCCCAGGGGGATCACCTCGACGCGCGACGCATCGGCGATGCGGCGCCGCTCCAGTTCGCCCCGGAAGGTGCGCGTGCCGACGCCGTAGCCGTCGGTGACGCGGTCGAGCGCGCGTTCGACGGCCGCCAGCAGGCGCCGCTTCAATGCCGGCTGCAGCCGGTGCGAGGCGAACGCGTGCACGGTGAACAGGATGTGCGGCACCCCGGCAGCCCGTGCCAGCGGGCGCGCCACCGCCCCGGCGAGTGAACAGTGCGCGTGCACGATGTCGTAGCGCCCGTGGCGCAGCAGCTGCCACAGGTCGAGCGTGCCGCGGCCGAGCGCGAACGGGCTGGCCCGCGCTGCCAGCGCAGCACGGTGTGCGCGATATCGAGCAGGCGTCGAGAGGGTAGCCGGGCCCGAACGCCAGCTCGACGGCGAAGCGACGCGCGTCCAGGTGCTGCGCGAGCTGCACCGCGTGCAACCCGGCGCCACCGGCCAGCGAGGTGATCACCTGCAGCACGCGGATGCGGCGCGGCGCATTCATCGGCGGCGGTTGCCGCGCACCGCGCGCGGGCCGCGCGTGCGGGCGCGCAGGGCACGTTCGGCGGGCGATGCGCGACGGGCGTCATGCCAGCAGTTCGCGGTAGATCGCCGCGACGCGCCCTTGCCAGGTCGAACTGGCGCGGTACCGCAGTGCGCGCGCAGCCGGCTCGGCGGCCACGGCGCGTGCGATCGCCGGCGATGCGCTCGAGGCAGGTCGCGAAGGCGGCCGTGTCCGGCGGGTCGAAGCTCAGGCAGGCATCGCCGCCGACCTCCGGCAGTGCGCCGCCGGTCGAGATGATCCGGCGTGCGCAGGCCATCGCCACGACACCGGCGCGCCGAAGCCCTCGTAAAGCGACGGCAGGATCAGGCAGCGCGCCAGCGTGTAGAGCGCCGGCAGCGACTCTTCCGGTACGTTGGCGCGCCACAGCACATCGGCCTCGGCTGCGTGCTCAACGCGCCGCCAGCACCTCGGGGGTAGCGGTCGTCCGACGGCGCCACCACCACCAGCGGGTAGCGCTGGCGCAGCGGCGCCGGCAGCCGCGAATAGGCCTCGATCATCCGCGGCACGTTCTTGTGCTGCTTCCAGGTGCCGACGGCTGGCAAGACCCCTGCGCGGCAGCGCCGACTGCTCGCGCACGCGCGCCGAAGCCGCTGCGCGTCCGGTGACCGGCTGCGAAATGCGCGGCGACGCCGTTGCGCACGACGACGGTGCGCGCGGCGGCGCCCGGCCAGGCGTCGGCCACGTCGCGTGCGGTGAACTCGAGATGCCGAAACCGCTTCGCGCGGTGCGCGGCATAGGTGGTCATGATCCAGTAGTAGAGCCGGCCCACCGGGTTCGGCAGGAACTGCGGAAAGCGGCGCAGCGTCAGGTCGTGGAAGGTGACGACGAGGCGCGGTGCGACCAGCGGAAAGGTCTGCGCCGCCGGCACGTGCAGCAGCTCGATGCCGTGGCGGGCCAGCCTCGCAGCACGAGCTGCTCGCCGATGCTCATCGGCGCGGTGCGCAGCAGGACGCGCGTGGCGAGCGGACCTTCCGGCAGCCCGCTCGAATCGCCGGCATTGCACAGCCAGTGGAAGTGGATCTCGGGCGCCGCGACGACCAGCGCCGACGACACCTCGCGGCAGTAGCGCCCGAGCCCGGGCCAGCTCAGCAGCCGGCAATCGAGCGCGACCTTGCGCGCAGGCGCGGCGCTCACTGGACCACCCGTCGCGCTGCACGTTCCGGGACGAGCGCTTGGGAGCGATCCGGCAGTCTCATGCCCGCACCGCCCGCGGCCCGCGGTCGGCGTCCAGCATCGCGACGATCGCCATGCGCTCGTCGGACATCATGCGGTCCCAGGTGAACACCTGCGCCGCCTGCAGCGCGACGCTGCGGGCGCGGGCATAGGCGGCATCGTCGCCGAGCAGCTCGATCACCGCCTCGGCCAGCGATGTCGGCGTGAAGTCCACGGCGCGGCCAGCCGGGTAGCGCTCGAGGATCTGCTGCGCCTCGGTGCCACGGGTGCACAGCACCGGCAGGCCGGCGGCCATGTACTCGATGACCTTCAACGGAAACGCGAACACCCCGAGCGGCGTGGTGCGGAAGGTCGACAGGCCGAGGTCACTTTCGGCCAGTACCGCGGCCACGTCGGCATACGGCACAGGGCCGCGGAACTCGACCCGATCTGCCACGCCTTCGGCCGCGGCCAGTTGGCGCAGCCCGTCCAGGTAGGGCGCGTCCCCCACCCACCACCACCAGCCGCACCGTCGGCACCGTGCGCGCGATCTCCGGGAGCGCGCGCAGCGCGAGGTCGACGCCCGAATAGTTCGCGACGTGGCCGACGTAGACCAGCGTCGGTGGATGCGGCCGGCGCGCGTGAGCTGCCGCAAAGCGCGCCGGATCGACCGCGTTCGGGATCACCAGCACCTCGCGGCCGGTACTCTGCCGCCGGTGCTCGCCGAGCAGCCAGCCGGTGGAGACGACGAGGTCGGCGCGGCGGATCGCGTTGCGCTCCAGCGCGGCGGTGTAGGCACGGCGCAGCGCCAGCATCTGGCCGCCGGCGACGTGGTCGATGTCGTCGTAGGCGATGCGCCGCACGCGCCCGAGCGCGCGCAGCAGCAGCGCGGCGTTGCCGGCCCACGGGCCCTCGACCTGGCACAGGTCGAATCGGCCGCGCGTCTTCAGCAGCACGGTGGCGACGAAGCTCGGCACTAGCAGCAGGTCGCGCGCGATGCCGGCCAGGCTGAGCAGGCTGGCCAGCAGCCGCCGGTGCCAGCGCGGCTTGCGCACGATCTCCCCCTGCACCAGGCCAGCCGCCAGCGCCTGCGCGTAGTTCAGCAGCGGATGCATCGACAGCGTCGTGACGCGGCCCTCGCGCGTGCTGTCGACACGCCAGGTCAGCGCGTCGCGCGCCACCGCCCGCCAGGAGCGGTCCATCACCTTCGCCTTGCTGACGATCACGGTCTCGTCGGACATCTCCGCCAGCATGCGGGCGACGTGGTGGGTTCGCTGGTTCTGCTCGCGCTGCAGGTCGAGCATCGTGAGGATCAGTGTGCGCACGGTGTGGTGTGTGGGTTGTGGGAGCGCACTGCCGGCGCCGGCGACATCCGTGTGCCGCCGTGCCGCCCGCCCGGCGGCATTCCGCCACGCACGGCTCAGTAGGCGCCCTGGCGCTTGAGCACGACGCGGACCGTGTCCATCAGGATCTTCAGGTCGAGCGTGAGCGACCACTGGTCGATGTATTCGAGGTCGAGCCGCATCCATTGCTCGAAGCCGATGTCGCTGCGGCCGGAGACCTGCCACAGGCAGGTCAGGCCGGGCAGGGCGCTGAAGCGGCGGCGCTGCCAGTCTTCCTTGAAGCGCTCGACATCGCGCATCGGCAGCGGGCGCGGGCCGACCAGGCTCATCTCGCCCTTCAGCACGTTGAAGAGCTGCGGCAGTTCGTCCAGGCTGGTGCGGCGCAGGAACTGGCCGAGGCGCGTGACGCGCGGATCGTTGCGGATCTTGAACGCCGCGCCGTCCGACTCGTTCATCACCTCGAGCGCCTGCTGGCGCTGCTCGGCATCGATGCCCATCGTGCGGAACTTGTAGAGCGTGAACGGGCGCTTGTTCAGGCCCACGCGCGCCTGGCGGAAGAGCGCCGGGCCGGGGCTCGTGCTGCGCACCGCGATCGCGATGCCGGCCATCAGCGGGCTGAACAGCACCAGCGCGGCGCCGGACAGCGTGATGTCGATCAGCCGCTTGACCAGCAGCCGGCCGTCGATCTCGGGCCCGGAGGTGAAGCGCACCACCGCGCTTTCGCCGATCAGGCCGACACGCGTGCGCGCCAGCTTCAGCGCGAACAGGTCGGGCAGCAGCATCACCGGCACGCCTTGCTTCTCGGCCTCCAGCGCGACGCGCTCGGTCTCGGCGTAGCGCGAGCGGATCGGCAGCGCGACGAAGATCTCGTCGATCACGTTGCTCGACAGCACCTGCGGCAGGTCTTCGAGCGTGCCGAGCGCGGGGACGTCGCCGATGCCGAGGTTCTGGTCGTCGACGAAGCCGACGATGCGGTAGCCCAGCTCGGGCGAATCGACGATGCTGCGCGCAATGCGTTGCGCGCGCGGCCCGGAGCCGACGATCAGCACGAAGCGCAGGTTGCGGCCGTGCACCCGTACCGCGCGCAGGCCCAGGCGCATCAGCACGCGCGAGGCCATCGACGCGATCGACAAGGCCGCGAAGAAGGACAGTGCCGGCAGGCGGATGTCATTGCCCATGTCGACGAACACCAGCTCGACGACGAGCAGGCCGGTGGCGAGCAGGCTGCCGAGCAGCACCTCCGTCAGCTCGCGCGAGATGGAGCCGATACGCCGCGAGTCGTACAGGCCGCGGCTGGCCAGGATCAGGTGCCAGCCGACCAGGAACAGCGCGCCGGCCAGGGCCAGCGTGGGCAGGTCGTCGAGCCAGCGCGCGCCGGCCTCCGGGTGCAGGTCGATCAGGTCGTGGACCAGCAGCCCGAGGCAGGCGGCGCCGATCAGCAGATCCCAGGCCTTTAGCCCGGCCAGGGCCGCATGCCGTCGGCCCGAGGGCGGCGTCATGCGTGGCCCCCGGCCGCCACCGAGGGCGGCAGCGACGACGGCACGAAGGCCCGCTCGTTGGCGGGCGGGTGCTGCGCGATCGGGCGCACGGCCATGCGGCCCTGGCGCGTCAGGAGCTGGTCGAAGTAGGCGATGGTCTTGCGCAGGCCCTCGACCAGCGCGACCCGCGGCTCCCAGCCGAGGCGCTCGCGCGCCATCGAGATGTCGGGGCAGCGCTGCATCGGGTCGTCCTGGGGCAGCGGGCGGTATTCGATGCGTGAACTGGCACCGGTCATCTCGATGATGGTTTCGGCCAGTTCGCGGATCGTCGATTCGACCGGGTTGCCGAGGTTGACCGGGCCGACGAAGTCGTCGCCGGAATCCATCGTTCTCAGCACGCCGTCGAGCAGGTCGTCGACGTAGCAGAACGAGCGCGTCTGCGAGCCGGTTCCGTACAGCGTGATCGGCTGGCCCAGCAGCGCCTGGACGATGAAGTTCGACACCACGCGCCCGTCGTCCGGGTGCATGCGCGGGCCGTAGGTGTTGAAGATGCGGACCACCTTGATGCGCAGCCGGTGCTGGCGGTGGTAGTCGAAGAACAGCGTCTCGGCGCAGCGCTTGCCTTCGTCGTAGCACGAGCGCGGGCCGATCGGGTTGACGCTGCCCCAGTAGTCTTCGCGCTGCGGGTGCACCTGCGGGTCGCCGTAGACCTCGCTCGTGGACGCCTGCAGGATCTTGGCCTTCACGCGCTTGGCCAGGCCGAGCATGTTGATCGCGCCGTGCGCGCTGGTCTTGGTGGTCTGGACCGGATCGCGCTGGTAGTGGATCGGCGACGCGGGGCACGCAAGATTGAAGATCTGGTCGACCTCGACGTAAAGCGGGAACGTGACGTCGTGGCGCAGCAGCTCGAAGCGCGGGTGGTCGAGCAGGTGGGCCAGGTTGCTCTTGCTGCCGGTGTAGAAGTTGTCGACGCAGAGCACGTCGTTCCCGCGTTCGAGCAGCAGATCGCACAGGTGCGAACCCAGGAACCCGGCGCCGCCCGTGACCAACACGCGGCACTGCTGATCAAACCGCATGTGCTAACCCCCCAAGCGTTCACCACAAGACTGCCCGGTACGGCGCCAACGCCGACCCCCAACGTGATTTCCTGGAATGCAACAGAAACGGTGAGATCCGCTGCCGCCGGCGTTGTAAACCAGCTACTGTCGCGCCTCAATGTCGCCTAATGGCAACAATTGACGGCATTCTTGGGAAGTCTAGCCAGCGGTCTGTAACCAGTCAACGACAGGGTGGCGTCAAGCTAGGGGGCTGGGTCGCGTGCGGACGCGCAGGGGAAGGCTTCAGTAAAGGCAGGTGTAAAACGTACCTGCGCGGCCGCAGATCTCGATGCGGTAGGGTGGCGTGCCGCCGAGGGCGGGCAGCCGGTAGGTGCCCAGCGAGCTGACGGCGATGTCCTTCGCGACTTCGCGCCCCTGCGAGTCGAGCACGCGCAGCACGCCGCTGGTCAGCGGTGCGGTCAGCACCCCGCTGGGCGCGGTCAACGCGAGTGCGTGTGCGCTTGCGCTGCCCTGCAGGGCGTCGAGCGCATCCGCGTCCGTGCCGTCGCCGACGAATCCGCCGCCGCAGGCGCTCAGAGCCACGCAGAGGCAGCCGATTGCAAACATTCGGACGGCGTGAAGCCGTGCCGATCCCTGTATTCCACTCATGGTCGTCTCTGGCGGCATGGCCGCCGCTGGTCGGCGTTCGGAAAACCGCTTTCCGTCCTGCCCTCGATGACGAGGTTTTCGGAGGCGGTATCAAGGGCTTGAGCGCCGGTCGTAAGGGACTGTGACCGAGTGGTCAGGGCCGACCGATCCCCAGAGCTTGGGGGGAGGGACCCCTAGAAATGCGAACAACGTCACGCACCGGACGGACCCCGGGCCCGTGTCGGTGTGACAAATGGTTACGTGCATGCGCCGGCGTGAAACGCCGGTCCGGCAGGGGGAGCCGGAGACGCGGCGCGCGGCCGTTCCGCCGCGCGCATCCGCGGCGGAATCAGGCCGCCAGCAACTGCCGCAGCACGAACGGCAGGATGCCGCCGTGGCGGTAGTAGTCGACCTCGATCGGCGTGTCGATGCGCAGCGTCAGCGGCACCTCGCGGCGGCTGCCGTCGCCGCCATGCACGACCAGCGTCGCATCCTGCTGCGGGCGCAGTTCGGTGCCGAGCAGCACGTCGAAGGTCTCCGTGCCGGTCAGGCCCAGTGACTCCCACGACTCGCCCGCCTTGAACTGCAGCGGCAGCACGCCCATGCCGACCAGGTTGGAGCGGTGGATGCGCTCGTAGCTGCGCGCGACGACGGCCTTGATGCCCAGCAGCTGCGTGCCCTTGGCCGCCCAGTCGCGCGACGAGCCGGTGCCGTATTCCTCGCCGGCGAAGACGATCGTCGGCGTGCCCTGCGCCATGTACTTCATCGCCGCGTCGTAGATGAACATCTTCTCGCCGGCCGGCTGGAACAGCGTGAGGCCGCCTTCCTCGCGGCTGCCGTCGGCCAGCGGCGGGATCATCAGGTTCTTCACGCGCACGTTCGCGAAGGTGCCGCGCACCATCACGTCGTGGTTGCCGCGGCGCGAGCCGTAGCTGTTGAAGTCGGCCTTCAGCACGCCGTGGTCCTTCAGCCACTGGCCGGCCGGCGACTGCTCCTTGATCGAGCCGGCGGGCGAGATGTGGTCGGTCGTGATCGAGTCGCCGAACAGCGCCATTGCGCGCGCACCCGTCACGCCGGCCTCGATCGCCGCCGGTTCGATCTGGAAGCCGTCGAAGAACGGCGGGCGGGCGATGTAGGTGCTCTTCGGCCAGTCGTAGACCTGGCCGTTCACGCCCTTGATCTTCTCCCACAGCTTGCCGGGCTGGGTGTCGACCTGCTGGTAGTTCGCCTTGAACGCCTTCGGGTTCATCGCGAACTTCATCAGCTTGTAGACCTCGTCGCTGCTCGGCCAGATGTCGCCAAGGTAGACGTCGCGCCCGCCCTTGCCGCGGCCGACCGGTTCGGTCATCAGGTCGCGCGTCACCGTGCCGGCGATCGCGTAGGCCACCACCAGCGGCGGCGAGGCGAGGAAGTTCGCCTTCAGGTTCGGGTGGATGCGTGCCTCGAAGTTGCGGTTGCCCGACAGCACCGCCGCGCACACCAGGTCGTTCGTCGTGATCAGCTCGTTGATCTCGGGCGTCAGGTCGCCGGCGTTGCCGATGCAGGTGGTGCAGCCGTAGGCGGCCACGTTGAAGCCGAGCTTCTCGAGGTAGGGCAGCAGGCCCGCCTTCTCCAGGTACTCGGTCACGATGCGCGAACCGGGTGCCAGCGAGGTCTTGACGTTGCGCCCCACCTTCAGCCCGGCCTCGACGGCCTTCTTGGCCACCAGCCCGGCGGCCAGCAGCACGCCGGGGTTGGAGGTGTTGGTGCAGGAGGTGATCGCGGCGATCAGCACGTCGCCGTTCTTCAGCGCGAGGCCGTCGGCGCCGGTGAAGGTCTGCGGCAGCTTCTCGGCCGGCTGGTTGAAGCCGTTGGCCGACGAGGGCTGGCTGAACAGCTCTCCGAAGCGGGTCTTGAGCTGGCCGAGCTCGATGCGGTCCTGCGGGCGCTTCGGGCCGGCGAGCGAGGGCGTCACGCTGCCCAGGTCGAGCGACACTTCCTGGGAGTAGCGGATGTCGCCCTTCTTGGGCACGCCGAACATCTTCTGCGCGCGGAAGTAGGCCTCGAAGGCCTCGATCTCGCCTTTGGTGCGGCCGGTGCCCTTGAAGTATTCGATGGTCTTCTCGTCGACCGGGAAGAAGCCCATCGTCGCGCCGTATTCGGGCGCCATGTTGGCGATCGTCGCGCGGTCCGGCAGCGCCAGCGTGCCGGTGCCCTCGCCGAAGAACTCGACGAACTTGCCGACCACCTTCTCGCGCCGCAGGATCTCGGTGACGGTGAGCACCAGGTCGGTGGCGGTCACGCCCTCGCGCAGCCGGCCGGTCAGCTCGAAGCCGACCACGTCCGGCGTCAGGAAGTACACCGGCTGGCCGAGCATGCCGGCCTCGGCCTCGATGCCGCCGACGCCCCAGCCGACCACGCCGATGCCGTTGATCATCGTGGTGTGGCTGTCGGTGCCGACCAACGAATCCGGGTAGTACACGCCGGCCGCGTTCTTGTGCACGCCGCGCGCGAGGTACTCGAGGTTGACCTGGTGCACGATGCCGAAGCCCGGCGGCACGACGCCGAAGGTGTCGAAGGCCTGCATGCCCCACTTCATGAACTGGTAGCGCTCCTGGTTGCGCTGGAACTCCAGCTTCATGTTCAGGTCCAGTGAGCGCTTCGTGCCGTAGTGGTCGATCATGATCGAGTGGTCGACCACCAGGTCCACCGGCACCAGCGGCTCGATCGTCTTCGGGTTCTTGCCCAGCGAGGCCGCCACGTTGCGCATCGCCGCCAGGTCGGCGAGCAGCGGCACGCCAGTGAAGTCCTGCAGCACCACGCGCGCGACGACGAACGGAATCTCGTCGCTGCGGTCGGCATTCGGCGCCCAGTGGGCGAGCTGCTCGACGTGCTCGGCCGTCACCTTCCTGCCGTCGCAGTTGCGCAGCACCGATTCGAGCACGATGCGGATCGACACCGGCAGGCTGGACACGCCGGGCCAGGTCTTCGCGAGCGCGGGCAGCGAGTAGAACTGACCGGTCTTGCCGGATGCGGTCTTGAAGGTCTTGAGCGTCTTGGCGAAGGCGTGGACGGACTTCTTGCTGGGCATGGGCGAACCTCGGCGACGATGGAGGCCGGATTCTGCAACCAACGCGCCGGCCCTCGTCCGGGCATGCCTGCGGCCGCCACGCGGCCGACGTGCCGGCGCTTCTTCAGGCGCGCCGGAACATCCCGGTGGCGATCAGCGCGTGGGCATCCGCCACGGCCACTGCCTGCACCGGTTGCCCCGGCGCGAAGGCGTAGCCGCGCCCGGTCACCGGGCCGGCGACGCGCAGCGCGCGTGCCGCGGTGCAGCGCAGCGCGACCGTGGCCGCCGCGGGCGGCGCCATCGTGACCGCACCCGTCGACGCGCCGGTCGCCGGCGGGCCGGCGAAGGCCGCGTCAACGGGCCGCGTGGCCGGCCGGATCGGTGCCCCGATCGCCGGCCCCGTCGCCGCCCCAATCGTCGCGTGTCCCGCCGGCTGCCCCGCCGGCGTCGCGTTTCCCGCCGGCCGCCCCGCCGGCAGCGTCGCCCGCCCCGCCGGCCGGCTCGTCTCGTAGCGCTTCTGTCCGCAGCAGGCCATCGCCGGCTCCTTTCATTTCATCGATCACGATGGGCGGTTGCGTCGCACGCTGCGCCAGGCAGGCCGCGCCCGACAGTGCGACCCAGGCGCCGCACCAGCCGGCCGGGTCGCGCGCGATGACCAGCGCCAGCGGCGCCGCCACCCACAGGCTCAGGCAGTAGAAGCAGTCGAGCACCGCGCCGGCCGGCCCGAGCGACCGGCGCAGGCGCAGCACCAGGTCGAACGGCCCGTCCTCCAGCGCCAGCAGGTGCGTCAGCCGCCAGGTCGCGAGCGCCGCTAGCAGCGCCCGCGGCCAGAAGCCCGGGCCGGTCCAGTCGCCGGCCGAGATGTCCATCTCAGCCATCTCAGGGGATGTCGTTGATGATGTTGATCGCGTACAGGATCGGCCCCGTGCCGTGGTTGCTGCCGCTGTCGCCGACGTGCGTCGTGTCCGACACCGACAGCACCACCACGTAGGCGCAGCGCTCGCCGCGCAGGATCTTCGGCGAGTGCGGCGGCAGCGGGCCGGCCCCGCCGTCGAGCGCGGCGACGATGTCCCAGTTCGCGAGCGTGCCGAAGGTGCCCGGCGGCAGCACCGGCCAGACGTTGGGCACGCGCGTGGTCGGCGTCGCGCCGGGGATCGCGCCGGTGGCCAGCGGGTCGCCGTTGCGCTCGAAGCTCAGCCCGTAGCTGCCGAAGTTGTCGTTCGGCCGCTGCTGCGGCGCCGCCGCGTCGATCGGCGGATCCCAGGCCACGCCGAGGATCTCGGCGGTGGTGCCCACGTAGTCCTTCAGGTGCAGGTCGCCGCAGCCGCTGACGCCGCCGATCGACTTGATCTGGCCGAACGGCTCGCGGTTGTCGATCCACACCGTGACCTGGTCGACCGCGGCCACCGCGCCGGGGAAGGTCTTCGGCGCCACCAGCGTGTCGCGCGCCTCCAGGAACAGCACGTGGCGGCCGTTGCGCGGCGCGCTGTTCCAGCTTCTCGCCTGCACCTTGGGCACGCTGTAGAAGGTCGGCGGCGGGAACGGGTTGGGGCAGGCGTTGGACGCCCATTGCGCCACCAGGTCGCCGTTCAGGATGATGTTCGGCGTGATCACCGGGAAGCAGCCCGACTGCCACGGGTGGTCGGGGATGTCGTCGTAGACCACCGGCACGATCAGCGCGTCGTTGCCGGGCTGCGTCGCATCCGGGAAGGTCGGCACCGGCAGCAGCGGCGACACCGGGTAGTTGACCAGCGCGTACTGCGACAGGATGCGGTCGCAGCCCACCACGTAGGCGCTGCCGTACACCGTGAAGGTTCCGCCGATCGACAGCTCGGGCACCGCCGGGTTCGGGTCGTTGATCGCCTTCACGAGCTTGGTGAACGTGCCCGGATTGAACGGGTCTTCGGCCACCAGCGCATGCACCGTCGCCACGTCGGTGATCTCCACCGCGGTGGTGCGCAGCCGGAAGCTGCGGGTGCAGCTCGTGCTGGCGCCGGCGGCATCGAACACGTCGAGGTGGATCGTGAATTCGGTGATGCCGGGCGGCAGCAGCGTCACGTCCAGCCAGCCCAGCGTGCCGCCGCTGACGGCGGCGTTCGACTGCGTCTGCGCCGGTGGCCGCCCGCAGCCGGGGTAGACCACCGCGCTCTGGACCAGCGGCCCGCCCCAGTCGTACTGCAGCGTGTAGTGATCGAACGAGGCGCCGGCCGCGGTGCCGGTGATCGCGATGCCCACCAGCGGCGAGCAGGCGGCGATGAAGCCGGCCTCGACGCATTCGCCGTCGCTCGGCCGGGTGATCGCGCAGACCAGCGGGCGCAGGCATTGCGCCAGGCAGCGCCGGTAGGCCACCAGGCAGCGCACCACGTCGACCAGGCTGCGCGTGCCCGACAGGCAGCAGCCCAGGCGCATCGCGCACAGGCACCAGCAGCGGCAGAAGCCGAAGTAGAGCGCGCGGCTGTAACGTTCGAAGGTCTCGCGGCCGAGCAGCGCCTGCGCCGCCTCGACCGTCAGCAGCCGCTCGAACACCGCCACCGACGCCGCTTCGCCGTCATGGCAGTCCACGCCGCCGCCGATCACCTCCTCGGGCAGCCGGCCGGTGAATTCGACGCTCGACAGCTGGTCGGCGAGGTAGGGTTTGTAGGCCTGCGCGGCCAGCGCGACGAGCGTCTGGAAGTCGTGATGCTCCTCGGCGGTCAGCGTCGCGCCGACGGGCCGGCCGATCACCTCGCGCACGCAGCGCCAGTAGCGGTACAGGTGGTAGACGAAGACACGGAAGTTGCGCGGCCGCCGGCAGGCCAGCCAGCCGAACACCAGGCAGCAGCGGATGTGCAGCAGGCACCAGCGCCACTGGTCGATCGGACCGAGCAGCTTGCGCGCCTCGGGCGGCAGCAGCCGCACCATCACCTCCTCGGAGGCGAAGCGCTCGAACAGGCGGCTTGCCATCGCCACCTCGTCCTCGCAGCTCGGCTCGCCGGCCAGCACTTCCTTCTTCAGCGCCTCGGGATCCTGGGCGCGCTTGAGGTCCTGTTCGAGCGCCGACTGGTAGGTCGCGACCAGCGCCTGCAGGCCGACCTGGAAGTCCTTGTCATTCAGTTCGTCGGGGGTCGGCGGCGGTTCGTCGTCGTCGAAGGGGCGTGCAGTGTCCTGGGCCATGGGGGTCCTCGCTTCCGTGAGTCGGGTTGACTTCAACCACTGTAGGAAGCGGCGGCCGCGGCCGCCCCCCA
>JBGAMJ010000036.1:0-49043 GCA_044223035.1 Piscinibacter sp. | reverse complement strand
GGCGTCCGGCGCATGCACGCGCAGCCGGTTGCCCCAGGGGCAGACCACATCGACCTGGCCTGCGCCGCGCTCGAAGCCGAAGCGCGTGCCGGCCAGGCGCGGCGCGATCCGCTGCAGCCGCGCGACCAGCGCGTCCAGGTCCGGCAGCACCAGCCCGACCACGCCGTTGACGCGCTGCGCCGGCCCGACCGGCAGGTGGAACTGGCAGCGGCCGACATTGATCCAGGCGTTGTCGACGCCGGTCACGAGGTACGGGTCGCGTGTCAGCCCGAGCCCCATCACGTAGAACACGATGGCCTGCTGCTGGTCGGGCACGCGCAGGTTGACGTGGCCGAACTCGACGATGTTGCCGACGTCCTGCGTGCGGCGGTCGCAGGGCGGCGTGTCCGGGCGGTCGTTCATGCGGTGCTCCCCGGCCGATCGGCGGCCATCGCACCGAGCATAGCGGCGGCGCCACACTCGGCGCTTTTCCGACGGTTATTCGTCTGCGCGGGCGCCGCCAGCCCGTAGCATCCGGGTTTGCCCGAATCCGCACGTCCGCGGTGCGCGGCAGGTTTCGAGGTTCTCCCCGCATGATCTCTTCCCGACGCGCCGCGCTGGCCGGCGTCAACGCCTTTGTCGGCCACGCGCGCGCGCCATCGCCGCGTGCCGTCGTCACCGCCGTGTTCTTCGCGTTCGCGATCGGCATCGGGCTGTGGGCCGGGGCGATCCCGGCGCTCAAGCGGCAGGCGGGGCTCGACGCCGCCGGGCTCGGGATGGCGCTGACGCTGCACACCGTGGCCTACATCGCCGCGATGGTGTCCGGCGGGCAGTTCGCTCGCATCGTGCCGCCGCGGCGGCTGATGCTGGCTGCGATGGCGGTGCAGACGGCCGCGCTCGGGGCGATGTACGGCGCGCAGACGCCGCTGGCGCTGACGCTCGGCCTGGTCGTGATGGGCCTCGGCGCCGGCCTGCTGGACCTGGCGATGAACACCGAAGGCACGGCGGTCGAGCGCGAACTCGGCCGGCCGGTGCTGCTGAGCATGCATGCGGCGGCGTCGGGCGCGTTCGCGCTCGGCGCGCTGGCGGGCAGCGTGCTGTCGGCGACGGTCTCGCCCCAGGCCTGCCTGGTGCCGGTGCTGCTGGTGATGCTGCCGGCGGCGCTGGCGGTATGGCGGCTCGGGCCGCGGGTGGTGCCGCCGGCGGTGGCGGTTCCCGCGGTCGCAGCCACCGTAGCTCCGGCGGCGAGCGCGATGCCGGCCGGGTTGCCGCAGGCGGAAGCGGTTCCAGCGACAGCGTCGCCGGCGGAAGCGCCGGGCGCCGGCGCCGGCCGGATCGGCGGCCTGGTCGCGTTGCTCGGCGTGATCATCGGCCTGAGCGCGGCCGCGGAGATGTCGGCCCAGATGTGGTCGGCGACCTTCCTTGAGCGCCAGGCTGCGGAGCTGGCGGCCTGGGCCGGTGCCGGCGCGGCGTTTTTCGCCGGCTGCCAGTCGCTGACGCGGCTGTTCGGCGACGCGCTGCGCCAACGCTTCGGCGACCAGCGCGTGATCACCCGCTCGCTGCTGCTGGCGGCGGTCGGCTTCGCCACCGTCGCCGCGTCGGATTCGTTCGCGCTCAGCGTGCTCGGCTTCGCGCTGGTCGGCCTGGGCACCGCCTGCATCGTGCCGTGCTGCTTCGCGCAGCTGGCGCGGCTGGCGCCGCAGCGCGCGGCGGCGGCGCTCGGCTCGGCCTCGCTGGTCGCCGGGCTGATCCGCATGCCGACGCCGCTGTACCTCGGCTTCGTCGCCGAGGCCTGGGGCGACGCGGCAGCATTCGCCGGTGTCGCCGCCGGCCTGCTGATCGGCCTGGTGCTGGCGCAGCGCGGGCTGCGGGGCGACGCCTGATCGGCCGCGGCGCGCGGCGCACGGCGCATCCGCGGCGCAAGGTCCGTCGCGAGACCGGTCGCGGCGCTGCCGCTCAGACTCTCAGCGCCCGGCGTCGCCCTCCGGCCCGTCGCCGGCCGGGGCATCGCTTGACGCGCCTGCGGCCTCGTCCGCCTCGCCGGGTTCAACCTCGGCCGCCGGCGCACGGCGCACCACCGTGACCGGCACCGGGCAGTGCAGCAGCAGGTGGGTGGCGACCGAACCGAGCCCGGCGGCATCCGGCTGGCCGCTGCCGCGGGCGCCGACGAAGACGGCATCGCAACCGTAATTCTCGAGCAGGTCGATGATCAGCGCGGTCGGCGAGCCGCCGGCCACCTCGGTCTCGACGTCGACACCGGCCGCATCGAGCAGGGCCTCGGCCGGGCGCAGCAGGTCGCTGCCGGCCGAGCCTCGCACCTCCTCCAGGACCTGCGCGTCGTGCGCGACCACCACCTCGTACAGCGACGGCGGTTCCTGCACGTTGACGAGCACGAAGCTTGCCCGCAGCCCCTCGGCCGTGCAGCGCAGCGCGTGGCGCACGGCCTCCAGCGAGGGCTCGGACCCGTCGACGGGCAGCAGGATCTTCATGGACGCTCTCCGGGGTTGTTTCGCGGGAGCGTACACCCCGGCCACGGCGCGGACGATCGGGGCATCACCGTTGGCGTCGCGCTCTCCGCGACACCGTTTCCGCAGGCCCGGATCGCACAGGCCGCGTCGGCGGCTGCCGGCCGGCTCGTGGCGGCGCCGGCCAGGGGCTGCGCGCCAATCGCCACGGCGGGATCCAGCCGCACCGGCGGCGTGTCGGTGTCGTTCGCGGGCGCTATCCTGCGCGGCGCTGGTCGCTGGGCGCCGCCTGGGCCAGCGACGCGCTTTTCGCCTGCCGCGCCGCCGGATCCGCGCAGCCGCTCCCGGCCGCCATCCACGACCCGGCGCCACCACACCCCTGCCTGACCGACGTCTCCGCCCATGCCCGACCAGCCCTGGACCACCGTCGACGCCGCAGGCGGCCGCACGACGCTGCGCCTCGCCGGCGCGTGGCGCATGCGCCACCTGCCGCAGATCGAGGCGGCGCTGGCCGGCAGCGAACTGGCGGCGGTCGACGCGGTGGATGCCGCCGCGCTGGACGAGATCGACAGTGCCGGCGCGCTGGTGCTGCTGCGCGCGCTGCAACGCGCGGGCCGCGCGCCCGACGCCCTGGCCTGGGACGGCTTTGCCGCCGGCGGGCTGCGCATCGTCGAACAGGTGCGCGCGCGCCAGGAGGCCACCGCGGCGCGACCGGCGCCGCGGCGCTTCCGGGCGCTGGCGCGGCTGGGCCGCCAGGCCGAGGCGCTGGGCGTGCTGCTGCTCGGCCACCTGAACTTCCTCGGGCTCGCGCTGTCGGCCCTCGGCGAGGCGTTGCGCCACCCGCGCCGGCTGCGCCCGCGCGAGCTGACCGTGCAGCTCGAGCAGACCGGGCTGAACGCGATCCCGGTGGTCGCGCTGGTCACGATGCTGATCGGCGTGGTCGTCGCCTACCTGCTCGGCCTGCAGGCGGAGAAGTACGGCGCCAACATCTTCGTCGTCGATGGCGTGGGCATCGGCGCCACGCGCGAGTTCGCGCCGATCATCGTGGCGGTGATCGTCGCCGGGCGCTCCGGCGCCGCGTTCACCGCGCAGCTCGGCTCGATGCGGCTGACCGAGGAGATCGACGCGATCCGCACGCTCGGCCTGTCGCCGGCGCAGGTGCTGGTGCTGCCGCGCGTGCTGGCGCTGATGGTGGCGCTGCCGCTGCTGGTGTTCGTCGGCGACGTGATGAGCCTGATCGGCGCGATGGCGATCGCCGGCCCCATGCTCGACATCGGCCCCGCCGCCTTCCTGGCCCGGCTGCACGAGGCGCTGCCGCTGCGACACGTGATCGTCGGGCTGGTCAAGGCACCGGTGTTCGCGCTGTTCATCGCGGTGATCGGCACGCGCATGGGCATGACGGTCGGGCGCGACACCCGCGCCGTCGGCGCCGCGACCACGTCGACCGTGGTGCAGAGCATCGTCGCGGTGATCCTGCTGGACGCCGGCTTCGCGGTGCTGCTGCAGGCGCTGGACTGGTGACGGCGGGCCATCGCATGGCTGCTGCATCCACCCCGGCTCCCGCCCCCGAGCCCGACGCCGCGACGGCCCGGGAAGCGGCCCTGGAAACGGGCGCGGCGATCGACCTGGCTCCCGCCCCCGCCCCTGCACCCGTGATCGAGGTCGATTCCGTCGTCACCCGCTTCGGCGCGCAGACGGTGCACGACGGCGTCGGCTTCCGCGTCGAGCGCGGCACGCTGGTCGGGCTGATCGGCGGCAGCGGCAGCGGCAAGTCGGTGCTGCTGCGCGAGATCATCGGCCTGCAGCGGCCGACCGCCGGCCGGGTGCGCCTGCTCGGCACCGACATGTGGCATGCGCCGGAAGGCGAGCTCGATGCGGTGCGGCGCCGCTTCGGGATGATGTTCCAGGACGGCGCGCTGTTCTCCTCGCTCACCGTCGCGCAGAACGTGGCCGTGCCACTGCGCGAGCACACCCCGCTCGGCCGCGACACCATCGACGCGCTGGTCGCGCTGCGCCTGCTGCAGGCCGGCCTGCCGGTGGAAGCGGGCGCCAAGATGCCGAGCGAACTCTCCGGCGGCATGCGCAAGCGCGCCGCCATCGCACGCGCGATCGCGCTCGAACCCGAGGTGCTGTTTCTCGACGAGCCGACTTCCGGGCTCGACCCCATCACCGCGCGCGCCTTCGATCGTTTGGTACGCTCGCTCGTCGACGACCTGGGCATCACCGTGTTCCTCGTCACCCACGACCTCGACACGCTGCTCGGCGTGGTCGACCGGCTGATCGTGCTGGGCGGCGGCAAGGTGCTGGCGGACGGCCCGACGCGCGCAGTGATGGCGGTCGACGACGCCTGGATCCGCGACTACTTCTCGTCCCGCCGCACCACCGGAGAACCGACCCACGATGGAAGCTGAGGCGCGCTACACCTACGTCGGCGCGGCGCTGCTGCTGCTGGTGGCGGCGCTGATCGGCAGCGTGGTCTGGCTCAAGACCTTCGGCGCGCGCGGCGACTTCAACCGCTACGCGATCTACTTCGAGCACCAGACGCTGGACGGGCTGGACGTCGGATCGGAGGTCAACCTGCGCGGCATCAAGGTCGGCCGCGTGGAGGACTACGCGCTCTCCGGCGACCGCCTGAACCGCGTGCGCGTCGAGGTGCGCATCGACCGCCGCGCGCCGATCCGCACCCGCACCGTCGCCGTGGTCACGCGCAACTTCGTCACCGGCATCGCGGCGATCACGCTGGTCAACCGCGAGGGGCCGCTTCAGGGGCCGGGGCAGCCGCCCGGCCAGGCGCCCGACGAAGCGCTGACCAAAGCCCCCGCCGGCGACGACCTGCCGGTCATCGCCGAGGGCCGCTCCGATATCGACGAGATCACCGGCCGCGTCAACCAGCTCGGCGAGATGGCGTCCGGCGCGCTGGCCAACTTCAACGAGCTGTTGAGCCCCGACAACCGCGCGCTGCTGGTCGACACGATCCGCAGCCTGCGCGACCTGTCGGCCGGGCTGAACCGGCGGCTCGACACGCTGGACCGCACGGTGGCGCGCATCGGCGGGGCGGCGCAGAGCGTCGGCAGCGCGGCGGCGCAGCTCGGCGCGTCGGGCGAGCGCATCGCCGCCGTCGCCGAACGCGCCGGCACCCGGCTCGACGCCACGCTGGCCGGCACCGACCAGGCTGTGGCCGACGCCCGCCGCGCCCTCGACGGCGTGGCCCGCGCCAGCGCCGTGCTGCAGCAGCAGGCGGTGTCGACGGCGCGCCGGCTCGAGGATTCGGCCGTGCACGTCGACGACCAGCTCGACGCCGCCGTCAGCGAACTGCGCGCCAGCGTCGAGGCCGCGACGCGGCTGCTCGACGGCCTGCGCGACCCGCGCGCGGCGCTGCTCGGCCCCGGCAAGGCGCAGCTCGGGCCCGGGGAGCGGATGCCATGAGGCGCGATCCGATGGCCCGGTGGCCGCGGCGGATGGCCTGGTTCGGGGTCGGGCTGGCGCTCGCGCTCGCCGGCTGCGTCTCGGTCGGCATCGGCAACGAGCCCGCGACGCGCCTGCAGTACGTGCTGCACGACCCCGGCGCGACGCCGGCGCCGGCCTGCACGCCCCCGGCAGCGCCGCGCGTGCCGGCGCTGCTGATCCAGGCGCTGCCGGCCGACGCGCTGGCCGACACGGTGTCGATCGCCTGGTCGCGGCGCCCGAACGAGATCGGCTTCTACCAGGTCGCGACGTGGACCGAGCGGCCGGTGCGCGTGCTGCCGCGGCTGCTGCAGCGGCGGCTGGAGGCCTGCGGCGTCGCCGGCGCGGTCGGCATGATCGGCGAGCCGCTGCGTGCCGACTGGCTGCTCGCGATCGCCGTCGAGACGCTGCACCACGACCTGGCGCCGACGCCCGGGATGGCGCGCGTCGCGCTGACAGCCGAGCTGTTCGACCGCCGCGGCCGCGTGCGTGTCGCCCGCCGCCGCTTCGAGGCCGCGGTGCCGGTGGCCCGCGCCGACTCGTCGGCAGCGGCGGCGTCGATCTCGGCCGCGGTGGCGCAGTTGAACGACGCGCTGGTGCCGTGGGTGGACGCCGAGCTGGCGCGGGCGGTGGCCGCCGCGGCGCCGTGAGCGTGGCGGGGCCGGCACGCAGCCGGCGCCACCGAGCGGCTCACGATCGGCGGCCGGCCCGGCAGGGTTCGATGCCGGCGCCCGCCCGGCGCGCGAGCCACGCGGCGCGCGCCGCGTCCCATCCCCAGTGGTACAGGTAGGTGTAGGGCAGGAAGAACAGCAGCAGCCCGGCCTCGAACGCCAGCGCCGCGCCCAGCCCGATGCCGAGCCACCACGCCGCCAGCGGCAGCGACAGCAGCATCAGCCCGCCCTCGAACAGCAGCGCGTGCAGCAGCCGCAGCCGGTGGCCGAGCGCCTGCCCGCAGCCCCGCAGCACGCGGTCGAACGCGGCGTTGAACACCACGTTCCAGGCCAGCGCGAGCGCGCAGTTCGCCGCGGTCAGCGCGCCCATCTCGAACCAGGGCGTGCCCATCAGCCAGGCGAACAGCGGCGTCGCGAGGCCGATCGCGAGCACTTCGTAGGCGATCGCCTGGGCGAAGCGTTCGCCAGCGGTCTTGTCGGGGAGGGTAGGTGCGGTCATGGCGATGTCGACGCGTGTGCCGTGAGGGTCGGTGCTTGCGATCTTTCCGGAGCCTGTCGATACTTGCAAACCAATAACCATCGACAGGATCGATAGATCGTGACCCCCACGGCCGACGCCCTGCTGGCCTTCGCCGAGTCGGCAACGCTCGGCTCCTTCTCCGCGGCGGCGCGCAAGCTGGGCAAGAGCCAGTCGACGGTCAGCACCGCGATCGCCCACCTGGAGGTCGACCTCGGCCTGCAGCTCTTCGACCGGAGCAGCCGCAAGCCGACGCTGACGCCTGACGGCCAGGCGCTGCTGCGCCGCGTCGAGGAAGTGCTGTCGGCGCACAGCCGGCTCGACCGCGCGGCGCGCGAGCTGTCGCAGGGGCTGGAGCCGCGGCTGAGCGTCGCGCTGTCCGACACCTATCCGTCGGACCGTTTCGAGGCCGTGCTGGCCGAGTTCGCCGCCCGCTACCCGGAGCTGGAACTTGAGTGCCTGATCGCGGAATGCATCGACCTGGTCGCCTTGGTGCAGGGAGGGCGGGCGCAGATCGGCTTCGTCGAGGCGCAGGGCCGCTACCCGCCGGACGTCGGCTCCGCGGCGGTCGCCGAGGTGTCCGAGACGGCGCTGTACGTCGCGCCCACGCACCCGCTGGCGGCGCTGGACGAGGTCGACGAGGACGCGCTGCGCGCCCACCGCGAGCTGCGCCTGGGCGCCGTGCTCGACCGCGCCGAGCCGCTGCGCGCCGGGCGCGCCTGGTCGGCGCCGAGCTACCTGATGCTGATGGACCTGGCGCAGCGCGGTTTCGGCTGGGCGCCGATCCCGCGCTGGCTGGTGCAGCGCTATGCCGCGACGCCGCTGCACGAGCTGACCGTGCGCGGCTGGCCGCGCCGGGTCGCCGTCGACGCGCTGTGGTCGCGCACCCGGCCGCTCGGGCCGGCCGGGAACTGGCTGCTGAAACGGATGCTGGCATAGCGGGCGGATCTGGAACAGGGTGCGCCGGCCGTGCCATGCGGCGCGCGAGTCGTGTGCGGTCGGGCGATGGGTTCAAGCCGGGCTCGAAGCGTCCGAAAAGGCAGGGTGCTCCGCTGCGCGAACGCGTGGCGATCCATCCAGTTCCCTCCGATTTCGAAAGACTGCGATGAAACTTCGGCACAAGCTCCCTCTGGCGCTCGGCATGGCCCTGCTGCTCGTGGCCGGCAGCAGCGGGTTCGGCCTGATGCGGATGAACCACGCGGTCGCGGCCTATCGCGACACGCTGCAGCAGCGGGTGACCGCCGAGCGCGAGGTCTCCGCCGCGCTCGATGCGTTCAAGGTCCAGGTCCAGGAATGGAAGAACACCCTGCTGCGCGGCAAGGATCCGGCGCACCTGCAGAAGCACTGGGCCGCGTTCGAGAAGCGCGAGGCCGAGGTGCGCGAGCGCTCCGGCCGCCTGGTGGCGTCGCTGCCGCCCGGCGAGGGCCGCACGCTGGTCGAACGCTTCGCCAAGGAGCACGTCACGCTGGGCGCCGGCTACCGGCGTGGGCTGGAGGCCTTGACGGCGGCCCGCTTCGACCCGTCGGCCGGCGATGCCGCCGTGACCGGGATCGACCGCGTGCCGGCGCAGCTTCTCGCCGACGCCGGCCGGGCGATCGCCGCCGACAGCGCGGCCGCGGCCGCCGCGGCCGACGCCGAGGCAGCCAGCGCGCTGCGGCTGTCGCTGATCGGCATGGGGCTGGCGGCGCTGGCCGGGCTGGCGGGCGGCGTCTGGCTGACGCGCTCGATCGTGCGTGCGATGGGCGAGGTGTCCGACGCGACCCGGCGGCTCGCCGACGGCGACCTCGCCCACCGCATCGAACCGCGCGGCCACGACGAATTCGGCGAGCTGCAGCGGGCCTTGCGCCACCTGCAGGACGGCTGGGCCGGCATCGTGGCCACGGTGCGCGACAACGCCGAGAACGTGGCCACCGCATCGGCCGAGATCGCCGGCGGCACCAACGACCTGAGCCGGCGCACCGAGTCGCAGGCCAGCGCGCTGCAGCAGACGGCCGCGTCGATGGAGCAGCTCGGCGCGACGGTGACGCAGAACGCCGGCCACGCGCAGACCGCCAACCAGCTCGCCGTGGCGGCGAGCGAGGTGGCGCAGCGCGGCGGCGAGGTGGTCGGGCAGGTGGTCGGCACGATGAAGGGCATCGACGAAAGCTCGCGCCGCGTCGGCGACATCATCGGCGTGATCGACGGCATCGCGTTCCAGACCAACATCCTGGCGCTGAACGCGTCGGTCGAGGCGGCGCGCGCGGGCGAACTCGGGCGCGGTTTCGCGGTCGTCGCCGGCGAGGTGCGCAACCTGGCCCAGCGCAGTGCCGAGGCCGCGCGCGAGATCAAGGGCCTGATCTCCGACAGCGCGCAGCGCGTGCAGCACGGCAGCACGCTGGTCGACCAGGCCGGCCGCACGATGGACGAGGTGGTCGCGTCGATCCGCCGGCTGACCGACGTGGTCGGCGAGATCAGCTCGTCCAGCGCCGAACAGAGCGCCGGCGTGGCCCAGATCGGCCAGGCGGTGCAGCAGATGGACCAGGCGACGCAGCAGAACGCCGCGCTGGTGGAAGAGAGCGCCGCCGCCGCCGAAAGCCTGAAGACGCAGGCGCGGCAGTTGCTCGAAGCGACCGCGGTGTTCCGGCTCCGCGGCGCCTGATCGCCGCGCGGGACGCCACGCGCAAGGCCACGCGCAGGTTCACTCGCGCCACGCGCCCTCGGGCCAGCGTGTCGTCTCGCCGGTGACGACGAACGGCGGGATCAGGATCGCCTGCGCCGGCGGCGTGCCGCCGCGCATCAGCGCGACGCCGATCTCGACCGCCTTCTGCGCCTGCAGCGACGGCCGCTGCGCCACCGTCGCCGCGATCAGCGCACCGGGCTCGCGCATCTGCGCGACGACGCGCGGCGAACCGTCGACGCTGACGATGAAGAACTCGCGCCGCGCCGCCTGGATCGCGGCGCGCTCGGCGCCCAGCGCGGTCGGGTCGTTGATGCTGAACACGGCATCGATCGCCGGGTGGTTGCTCAGCAGTTCGGTCATCGCGGCGAAGCCGCCCGGCGTGCTGCCGCCCGCATCGCGGTCGGACGACAGCACCTGCAGCCCTGGATGGCGTTGGACGACCTCCAGGCAGCCGCGCACCCGGTCGATCACCGACGACATGCGAGGCCCGTTGATGATCACCATGCGGCCGCGGCCCTTCAGCCGCTGCGCGATGTAGTCGCAGGCCTGGCGGCCGGCCTCGAGGTTGTCGGTCATCACCGTCGCGTCGGCGCCGCCGGCCACCACGTCGACCGCCAGCACGCGGATGCCCGCGGCGCGTGCGCGCGCCAGCACCGGCCGCACCGCTTCGGGGTCGACCGCGGTCAGCACGATCAGGTCGACCTTCATCTCGATGAAGCGGTTGAGCTGGACGATCTGCCGCTGCAGGTCGTACGCGCAGGACGTGGCATGCACCTGCACGCCGGGGCCGCCGAGGCGCCGCGCGGCCACCTCCACGCCGCGCGCGATCTGCGTGAAGAAGGGGTTGCCCATGTCGGTCAGCGAGACGCCGACGCTGCGCAGCTCGGCGGCAGCGGCGGCGGCCGGCAGCGCCAGTGCCGCTGCCAGCACCGACAGCACCGCCCCGCACCGGCGCACGGCCGCGGCGATCCGGATTGCCAGGCGGCCGCGCGCAGCGCGGTGCTCCGCCGCGCCCTCACGAGCCGGCACCGCGCAGGGCCCGGCGCAGGCCGTCCTCGAGCTGTCGCACCGAGAACGGCTTGGACAGCAGCAGGCCGGGTTCTTGAAGATGGAATCGCGAGGACAGCACTTCATACGGGAGTCCGGACATCAGGAGGCAGGGCAGGCCCGGATGCCGGGCCTGGATTTCGCGCACGAGCTGGGCGCCGTTGAGTTCGCCGCCGAGGTCGACGTCCGACAGCACCAGCGTGATGTCGCCGGGCAGGTGCGCCAGCGCGTCGCGCGCCGACCCGGCCGGCGTCACCGCGTGGCCGGTGGCGCGCAGCAGGTCGGCGACGGCCGATTGCACGTCGGCATCGTCCTCGACCAGCAGCACCGATTGCGGCGGCGGCGGCTCCGCGGGTGGCGGCGGGGCGCTGTCGGCCGGTGCTTCCGTGCCTTCGGTGAGCGGCAGGCTGAGCACGAAGGTGGTGCCGCGGCCCGGCCGGCTGTCCACCCGGATGTCGCCGCCGCTCTGCGCGACGAAGCCGTAGACGATGCTCAGCCCGAGGCCGCTGCCCAGGCCCTTGGTGGTGAAGAAGGGCTCGAAGATCCGCTCGCGCGTCGCCTCGTCCATGCCGCGGCCGCTGTCGGACACCTCGATGCGGACGCGGCCGTGCGGCCGGTCGGCGAGCGTCGCCAGGCGAAGCTGGCCGCCGTCGGGCATCGCGTCGCGGGCGTTGATCACGAGGTTGAGCAGCGCGTTCTCGAGCTGCGCCTTGTCGACCCAGACGCGCACGGCGCCGGCTCCCAGCGCGAGTTCGAGCCGGATGTTCCCGCCCAGGCTGTACTCGATCAGGTCGGCCAGGTCCTCGATCAGCGTGTCCACCGCCAGCGCCTGCGGCGACAGGCTCTGGCGCCGCGCGAATGCCAGCAGCCGGGTGGTCAGCGTCGCGCCGCGCTCGGCGGCCTTGCGCACCCGCTCGGCGAAGCGCTGGTCGCGCGGCGACAGTTGCGGGCTGATCTCCAGCAGGTAGGCGTTGCCGATGATCGCCGCCAGCAGGTTGTTGAAGTCGTGGGCCACGCCGCTGGTGAGCTGGCCCAGGACCTCCATCTTCTGCGCCTGGCGAAGCTGCCCCTCGACGCTGCGGCGTTCCGTCAGGTCGCTGTACAGCGTGACGAAGCCGCCGCCGGGCATCGGGCTGCTGCGGAACTCGACCACCCGGCCGTCCGAGAACGCCAGCTCGAAGCGACGGCCTTCGGTCTGCCGCGGGGCGTTCAGCTCGTCCAGCGTGGCGTTGCCGCTGGCGCCGTCGTGCACCCGGTTCGGCAGCAGCGCCTGGATCGACTGCAGCGAGGCGCCGCGGCGCAGCGTGTCGTCGGGGAGGGCCAGCAGCACCGCATAGCGGCGGTTCCAGGCCAGCAGCCGGCCGTCCCGGTCGAACACCGACAGGCCGTCGTTCATGCTCTCGAACACGGTTTCGAGCAGGCTCGACTGTTCGCGCAGGTGGCCGGAGATGCGCCGGATCTCGCGCGCGTTCTCGCGGAACACCTCGAACGCGCGCGCCAGGTCGCCGAGTTCGTCGCGCCGCGCGATCTCGGGTGTCGACTTCTCCGGCGCGGCGGGGTCGACATCGCCGGACGCCAGGCGGCTCATCACGCGCGTGATGCCGGCCAGGCTGCGCACCGTGCGGTTGACGATGCGGATGCCGAGCAGCGCCACGGCGACGCAGGCGGCGCTGAGCAACGCGATGCCGATGCGGCCCGAATGCAGCGCGCGGTCGACCGCCGCGGCATCGGCGTCGACGCTCGCGCGCAGGCCGCGCACGTACGCCTCGACGCGCATGCCCAGGCGCTCGGCCTGGGCGCGTGCCTGGATCACCAGGAAGGCCTTGCGTTCGGCAAGCTTCACGTGCTGGTCGCGCGCCGCGAACAGGTGGCCCGGCCCGAGCACCTGGCTGCGCAGGAAGTTCCGCAGCGCCTCGGGCAGCGCGGCCGCGCGGTCCGTGGCGTTCGCCTGCGCCTCCAGGCCGTGGCGCAGCCGCTCCAGCGAGGTGGGGTCGGTGATCTGGGTCGCGAGTTCCACGTCGCGCAGCATCGCCTCGGCGCGGGCCAGCGCGAACGGGTCGGGCGGCCGGCCGGCCTCGGCGGTGGACAGCTCGCTGCGCAGGCTGTCGAGCCGGTAGACGAACTCGCGCGCGTCCTCCTGCAGGAAAAGGTCGCGCCGCGTCACGTCGATCAGCTGCTCGACGTTGGCGCGGATTTCCTGCAGCAGCGGCCCGAGGTCGCGCACCAGCGTGCCTTCCGCCGGCAGCGCGGCGGCCAGCCGGTCGACCTCGGCCATGCGCGAGCGCATCGCGAGCGACTCGGCCTGAAGCTGGAACGGGAGCGTGCTCTCGGCCACGTAGGGCGCGATCGCGGCGATCGCCGCCGCGCGCTGCGACAGCTCCAGCGACAGCGAGACCTCCGGCAGCACCTGGGTGCGCAGGTTCTGCAGCGCCTGCCCGGTGTTGCGCATCGCCAGCGCGCCGACCGCCGCGAGCACCGCGGCCGACAGGAACAGCACCGAGAACGCGACCAGCAGCCGCGCACGCACGCTGATCGGTCGCCAACCGGCCGGCGCGGTCACTGGACGACCCTCCGCGCTGCGCGCTCCGGGATGAGCGCTTGGGAGCGGCCCGGCACACTCATGGCCGGCTCATCGGGCGGCGACGCACGGAAAGTGACGCGCGCGCCGTCAGGACTTGCGCGCGACCTCGTCCGCCGGGCTGAACAGGTAGCCCGACCCGCGCTCGGTGCGGATGTAGCGCGGCGCGCTCGGGTTGGGCTCGATCTTGCGGCGCAAGCGCAGGATCAGCACGTCGATCGTGCGGTCGAACACCTCGCTGCCGTGGCGGCGCATGCGTTCGAGCAGCTGGTCTCGGGACAGGATGCGGTTGGGGTTGCGCACCAGGGTCTCCAGCAGGTCGTACTCGGCCGGCGTCAGCCGGCACACGCTCCCGTCGGGCGCATGCAGCACGCGTGCATCCAGGTCCATCACGAAGCCGCCGAACCCGAGCCGCTCGCCGCTGCCCGCCGGTGGCGCTGCCGCAGCCGGCGCACGCGGCGTCGGTGGCCGGGTGCGCCGCAGCACCGCACGCACCCGCGCGATCAGCTCGCGCGGGTTGAACGGTTTGGTCAGGTAGTCGTCCGCGACCAGTTCGAGGCCGAGGATGCGATCGGTGTCGTCGCCCTTGCCGGTCAGGATGATGATCGGGATGTCCGAGGCCTCGCGCACCGCGCGCGCCAGCGTCAACCCGTCCTCGCGGCGCAGCCGCAGGTCGATCAGCAGCAGGGCGTGTTCGTCCGCGGCCAGCGCACGGTGCATGGAGGCGCCGTCCTCGACCGCGGTCGCCGCCAGCCCGCTCGATTCGAGCAGGTCGCACAGCATCTCGCGCATCGACGGATCGTCGTCGACGACCAGCACCCGCGCGGTGGTGTCGGCAGGCAGAGTCATCGGCGCTCCGACGCCGTGCGGCGCGCGCCGGGCGGCGCGGATCGCACGTGGAATCGGCCAGGGGCAGCGGAATGGCAGTCTCCTGGCATCGGGGATCGGGATCGGAATCGGGTTCGGGTTCGGGTCGGCATCGCGGCCGATGCTGGCGCAAACCACCGGGCGGCGCGACAGGGATTACATCCGCCGTCCGGTCGGGCAGCCGGTCTTGGTGCCCTGGGGAGCGGGCCGGAACCGGCCCGCTCCCTCGCCCGAGGTGCGGCTTCAGTGCCGCATCAGCGCCGGCTCCAGGCCGACTTCAGCGGCCACACGACCAGCTTCTCGACCCGCGCGGTGCCGCCGTCGGCGAACAGCGCCACGCCGTCGCTGGCCGGCGACGGGAAGATCAGGTCGGTGAGGACCGCTTCGCCATCGCCGCCGAACACCTGCACCGACGACCAGTCGACGAGGATGCGCAGGCGCGCACGCCCGTCCTTCAACGCCAGCGGCGCGCTGTGACGCGCCGCGAACGTCGGGTCGAAGTCGGACTGGCCCGACTTGCTGCGGTCGATGAAGACCTCGCCGGTGCGCGCGTCGTAGCCGACCCGCGTTTCGTCGCCGTTGGCGCCGGTGCGCACCTTGAGCCCCACCGCCGACGCGCTGCCCGGGTCGAACTCGGCCACGATGTCCAGCGCCTTGCCGCGGCCGTGCGGGCCGGTCAGCGGCCAGCTTCCGGCTGCGATCGGCCGGTGGGTCGCCTTGTAGAAGACGCCCTCGCTGCGCAGCCGCACGATCGAGTCGACGGGCTTCTGCACCAGCCGCGCAACGCCGCCGATGGTCGCGAGCGTCCATTCGCGCGGCAGCGTCTGGGCGTTGCGCCACGGCGAGGTCGGCGTGCCGCCGGCGTAGTTCCAGTTGCTCATCCAACCCAGCGCCAGCCGGCGGTCGCCGGGAACGCCGTTCCAGCTCACCGCGGCGTAGAAGTCCGACCCCTGGTCCACCCAGTGCGCTTCCTCCTTGGCCACGTCGGAGAACACGACGTCGTCGACCAGCACGTGGCCCCAGCCGCCGGTGTTGCGGTCGACGATCTGGATCTGTGCCGTCTTGCCCGCCCAGCCGGCGACGTTCCAGCTGCGCCAGCCCAGGGTCTCGCTGTTCTGGCCGGTGGCGCTGCGCACCACCGCGCCGTCGACCAGCAGATTCACCGCCGTCTCGCGCGACAACGGCCGCGCCGGCTGGTCCGACTGCATGAACTGGTCGGCATTGATGTGGCCCCAGCCGCCGTTGTTGTCGTCGATCACGACCACCTGGGCCCGTTTGCCGACGAGGTCCGAGACGTTCCAGTTCGTCCAGTTCAGCACCTCGTTGTTCTGGCCCGTCGCGGTGCGCACGACCACGCCGTCGACCTTCAGCACCACCGCGGTCGGGTTCGGGCCGGAGTACGGGTGCGCGCCGCCGCCGATCAGGAAGTTCAGGTACGGCTTGTCGATCGTGAACGCGGGCGAGGTGAGCGTTCCCTTGGGCACGTCGCCGCCGACACCCAGCTCGCTGCCGAAGAAGGTGTTGACCAGCCCGTGGCCCTCGAAGCCCGAGACCGCCTGCTGGTCGCCGATCGCGCCGTGCGACACCTTGCGGCCGACCAGGCCGCCCGTGGCGGCCCAGCCGAGCTGCTCGTAGGTGGCGTTGTCCGGCCCTTCGAAATCCGCGCCGGCGAACACCAGCGCGCCGGGCGGCACCGTGCCGTCGCCGGCGGCCGGGTCGTGCGGGTGGTTGCCGCCGCCGACCAGCAGGTTGATGTACGGGCTGCCGATCGTGAACGGCGCCGAGGTGATCGTGCCGGTGCCGCCATCGCCCTTGACGAAGGTGTTCGCGAGGCGCAGCCCCTCGAAGCCGCCGACGCCGCCCTGGCCCGGCAGGTTGCCGGAAGCCGGGCCCTGGCCGACGAAATCGCCGGTGACGCTCCAGCCGAGCGACGCGTAGTCACCGCTGCCCTCGAAGTTCTGGAACACGGTGCCCGGGGGCGGCAGCTTGTCGATCGTGTTCTCGGAGACGAAGCGCGTGCCGTCGAAGCGGCCGACGAAATACTGCGCACCCGAGCCGCCGGCCGGTGCGCCGGGGTTCAGGTTGATGGTCAGCACCCATTTGCGCTTCGCCGCGTCGCCGTCGACCGGCAGCTCGAACAGGTCCGGGCATTCCCAGACGCCGCCGACGGCGTTGGCGGGGCCGAACTCGCTCATCAAGGACCAGTTCTTCAGGTCCTTCGACGAGTACAGGACGGCCTTGCTGCAGTGCCGACAGCACCGCGACCATCACCCACTTCTGCTCCGGTTCGTACCAGAACACCTTCGGGTCGCGGAAGTCGCGGAACTGGTCGGCGTACGGTGCCGGCGGCAGCGCGATGACCGGGTTGCCGGCGTACTGCGTCCAGGTGCGGCCGCGGTCGATGCTGTAGGCGAGCGACTGCGCCTGCGTGCCCGCCTCCACGTGCTTGCCGTTGGGCAGCGTCAGGGTCTGCGGGTACAGGCTGGTGAACACCGCCACCATCGCCGGCTTGCCGGGCCGCCCGAAGCCGCTGGTGTTCTTCAGGTCCATCACCGCGCTGCCGGAGAAGAACATCTGGGTCACGTTGCCCGAAGCATCCTTCTCGGCCTTCAGCGCGACCGGCAGCTCGTCCCAGCGCAGCAGGTCACGGCTGACGGCGTGGCCCCAGGACATGTCGCCCCACTGGTCGCCGTTCGGGTTGTACTGGTAGAAGAGGTGGTACTCGCCGTCGTGGTAGACGAGCCCGTTCGGGTCGTTCATCCAGTTCTTGGCCGGCGTGAACTGGAACTGCGGGCGGTAGGGCTCGCTGAAGTAGGCCGGCGCGTCGGCATCGTTCGGATCGCTCGATGCGGCTGCCGTCGTGGTCTTGGCCGGTGTCGTGGCGGTGGCCGCGGCCAGGCTCAGCGATTGAGCCTGCGCGGCGGCGGCCGCATCGGCGCGTCCCGGGTCGCCCGAGCCGCCGCCGCAGGCGGCGACGAACGCCGCTGCGCCGACGGCCAGCAGCGTGACCTGGAAGGGTGGGAGGTGCAGTTGCTTCATGGATGTCTCCTTCGGTTTTATTTCTTGCCCCAGCACAGGTCCAGGCCGGTCTTGGTGTCCTTGCTGTCGACGCCGGCGATCGGCTTGTTGGCGATCAGGGTGACGCCGGTGTCGGTGTAGCCGGCGACCTTCTTGCCGTTCTTGGCGTAGTCGATGCCGGCCTCGACGCCCATCGAGGCCATCTTCAGCGGGTACTGCTGCGAGGTCGCGGCGATCTTGCCGGCGGCCACGTCCTTGATGCCGTCGCAGCCGCCGTCCACCGAGACGATCACCACGCCCTTTTCCTTGCCGGCCTTCTGCAGCGCGTTGAACGCGCCGGCGGCGGCCGGCTCGTTGATCGTGTAGACGAGGTTGATGTCCGGGTTCTTCTGCAGGCAGTTCTCCATCGCGGTCTGGCCCTTGGCGCGGTCGCCGAAGCTGTCGGCCATGCACACCACCTCGGCCGGCTTGGCCAGCTCGTTGTTCTTCGCGTCGTTGCTCTGCAGCCCGAAGCCCTGCAGGAAGCCGTTGTGGCGCTGCGCGCCCACCGGGTGGCCGGGGAACAGGTCGAGCGTGGCGATCTTCACCGGCTTGCCCGCCATCGCCGCCTTCGCGTACTGGCCGATCAGCACGCCGGCCTTGTAGTTGTCGGTGGCGAACAGCGCGTCGGTGGCGTCGGCCGGGTCGGTCGGGCTGTCCAGCGCGATCACCATCACGCCCTTCTCGCGCGCCTTCTTGATCGCCGGGATGATCGCCTTGGAGTCGCTCGGGGTGATCAGGATCGTCTTGGCACCGGCGGCGATCATGTTCTCCATCGCGGTCACCTGGCCGGCGTTGTCGCCGTCGGCCTTGCCGGCGCCCGACAGCACCTTCGCGCCCTTGGCCTTGGCCGCCTCGGTGGCGCCTTCCTTCATCTTCACGAAGAACGGGTTGGTCTCGGTCTTGGTGATCAGGCCGATCACCGGCTCGTCGGCGGCCGTGGCGGTGCCGGCCGCGGCGAACAGCGCGGCTGTCGCCAGCGCGAGCGTTGTGTGTTTCATCGGATGTCTCCTTCGGTTTCGGGGCCGGGGCCCGGACGGGCGGCGGCGTGATCCGGCGGCGTGTGAATCGCTCGGGTCAGGGCCCGCATTCGGCCGTGTCGCGGTTAACCGGCGATTGCAAGTGCGGCGTGGCCGATGTCGAAGATGACAGGCGCGAGCGTGCTGTCGTCATCTTTGAAACGTAAGCGGTCACCAGAAGGCGTTCTTTCCTCGGACCGAACGTGCCTGGACGATGGCGCCGTCGAGAGCGATGCAGGGCGGAGCAGATGAGCGCAATCGCTGTCGAGAGGCGGCACCTGAGACCCTACGGCCGAGTACAACGCGTCGCCCAGACCGTGCAGTGGCTGTTGACGCTAAGCGATGGAATGCCGTCTTGCCGGATCAGCGCATCGTCGGCAGCAGTGGCATGCTGCCCTCCCTCTCGTTCGCTCGCGCCAACCAGGCGCGCGCCTCGCGAACATCCCTCGCCACGTTCTCACGCAGGAGATGTGCGTCACCGACGCAGTGTCCGTCGTGCAACTTGTGCAGCAACTGCACTTGCACGTCACGCCGGTAGCTGGCGCCATGCTCCTGTTCCACAGGCCAGTCCAGCAGGTGCACCTGCAGCATGGCGCAGGTTCGGCCGTCGCCCACCGGCCGCTCGGCGAGGCTTCCGATGCCCGGCAGCGCGGTGCCGCCCCATCCCGACACACTGACGACGAAAGTGCCTTGCGCCGCCGGGAGGGCCCGCCCGAATCGCAGGTTCAGGACGGGCAAGCCCAACGTGTCGTCTTGCCTCCGTGTGGGCACTCGCCCGCTGATGCAGAAGGGCCGGCCGAGCAGTGCGGACGCACCTGCCATGTTTCCCCGCGCCAGCGCCTCGCGCACGGCGGAACTCGACACGCGCAATCCGTGCATCTCATGGCTCGTCATGCGCGCGACTTCGAAGCCGCCACGCATCCCTGCATCCTCCAACATGGCGTAAGTACCGGTGCGGTTCGCGCCAAAGCGAAAGTCGTCGCCCACGAGGACAAAGCGTGCTCGCAGGGCGTCGTCCAGCACATCGTCGATAAAGGCTTGCGGTGCCCGCGACGCGAAGCTGACGTCGAAGCGCATCAGCACGACACGGTCGACACCACAGTTGCGCAGCTCGATCAGCTTGTCGCGCAGCGGCGCGATGCGATGGGGCGCCAGCTCCGCTCGCCTCTGGCGCAGCGCGAAGTAGGCGCGCGGGTGCGGATAGAACGTCATCACGCACGCCGGCAGTCCACGTCGGCGCGCCTCGCCGACCAGCTGCGCGAGCATGGCCTGGTGGCCCCGGTGCACACCGTCGAAGTTGCCGATGGTCAGGGCGCAATCCCGGCGCTTCGACGCGGCTGGCAACCCATGCAGTATTTCCATGACGCTCTCCGTCGTGGCGACGAACTCGATCGCACAAGCCATGCAGTCCGAGTCGTTGGCCCGATTCACTTCTGCATGGTCGGCATTTCGCTCCGGCAAATCACCATAAGTCAAATCCTCGGATTCAGCAACACGCTGGATTCGTGCCGCGAATGCGATGGATCGAAAGAACGAAGTTGACCCATGTCAACCTGCCGCTTACTGTTCGTCTCACGCCGGGATCTGAAGAATGTTCAGCATCCTCCTGATTAGTGTTCCTCGGGAGACATTGGTATGAGAAGCGGTAGCGAGTATCTGCAGGTTCCGGCAAAGACGAACGGGGTGAGGAAAGCAGTCTTCACGTCCGTCATCGGCCAGATACTGGAGTGGTATGACTTCTTTTTGTATGGCACGGCGTCCGCGCTGATTTTCGGGAAAATCTTCTTCCCGGTCGGCGATGATCCTTTGACCGGCACCATCGCGGCGTTCGGCGGTTTTGCCGTCGGCTTCATTGCCCGGCCTTTCGGGGGCGTGCTGTGCGGCCACATCGGCGACCGGCTCGGGCGCAAGTTCACCATGACCCTGACGCTGGGCGTCATGGGGGTGGCGACCTTCCTCATGGGGCTGCTGCCCGGCTATGCCGATATCGGCATCGCCGCGCCCATCCTGCTGGTGCTGCTGCGCCTGCTGCAGGGGCTGGCCGCCGGAGGGGAGTGGAGCGGCAGCATCCTCATCATCAGCGAGAACGCGCCCCGGCATCGCCGTGGTTTCCTGTCCGCCTGGAGCCCGTGCGGTGCCGTGGTCGGCTTCGTGCTGTCCACCGGCGCGTTCATGCTGATGCAGCAACTCGCCGGCGACGGGTTCATGACCTGGGGCTGGCGCGTCCCGTTCCTGGCCAGCGTCGTGCTCATCGGCCTGGGGGTGTATCTGCGCACGCACATGAACGAGAGCGAGGAATTCGCCTCGGCGACGCGTGAGAAAAAGGTCGAGAAAGCGCCCCTCGTGGAGGTCCTGCGCCGGCACCCCAAGGAGGTCCTGATGGTGTTCGGGCTGCGCCTGGGCGAGGGTGCCGCGTCCTGGATCTTCTTCGCCTTCTCGATTGCCTACGGCAAGTTCCTGGGCCTGTCCAACCCGTTCGTGCTGGGCGCGCTGACCTGCTCGATGCTGGCCATGATCCCGTTCTCCTTGCTGGCCGGCCACCTGACCGACCGGCTCGGCCGCAAGCCGGTCTACGTGGCGGGCTCGCTGGCCATCGTCGTGTTGGCCTACCCGTTCTTCCTGCTTCTCGACACGAAGGAGCCCGCGCTGGTGGTGACCGCGTTCGTCCTGGCCAACGGCTTCGTCCTGGGCCTGCTGGAAGGCGCTCAACCGGCCTGGATCAGCGAACTGCTGCCCGCCCGGCTGCGCTATTCGGGCATCGGCATCGGGCGCGAGGTGGCCTCGGTACTGGGGGAGGCCCTGGGCGCCGGTGATCGCCACCGCGCTTCTCGCCCACTATCGCTCCGGCCTGCCCATCGCGATCTATCTGGGGGTCATGGGTGCCATCACCTTGATCGCGGCCGTGCTCACGCCGGAAACCTATCCGGCTGCCCAGCGCGCCCAAGACGGGCAACTGCGGCACGACGCGACGCAGCAGGCCGTCATGTCCCATACCTGAAGCCGCTCGAGACTCAAGAGTTTGCGCCGTGCCCGTTGGGGCTCTATCGATTGCCGCGGACAGAAACCCCCGCCTTACCAACCCGCTTCGGATGGACAGTATGAATACCCTGACATTCCCCATGAATCTCCGCCGCCCGCTGGGCGACCTGCTGCGCGAGGACCGCGTCCATACCTCGCTCTACACCGACCCGCTGATCTTCGAGCAAGAGATGGAGAGCATCTTCCGCAACACGTGGGTATGGGTCGCTCATGAGAGCGAAGTGCCCGCCGCGGGCAGCTACAAGACCCATTCGGTGGGACGCGAGCCGGTCATCGTCGTGCGCGACCGCGGCAACAAGATCCGCGTGCTGCTCAACCGCTGCCGCCACCGCGCGGCCACGCTGTGCGAACACAAGAAGGGCAAGACCGCCAGCTTCGTCTGTCCTTACCACGGCTGGTCTTACGCGCTCGATGGCTCGCTGCGCGGCGTGCCGCACGGGGAAAGCTACGGCGACACGCTGGACAAGGCCGACTATCCGTTGGTCGGCCTGCGCACCGAGAGCTACGGCGGCATGGTGTTCGCCACCTTCAAGGACGACATCGAGCCCTTGGTGGATTTCCTCGGCCCAGCCAAGAAGTGGATCGACCTGTTCATGAAGCAGGGTGCGGGCTATCCCGTCAAGGTGACCGGCGAGCACCGCTTCCGCTTCCCCGGCAACTGGAAGATCCAGCTGGAAAACACCACCGACGCGTACCACTTCCCGCTGGTGCACAAGAGTTTCCTCAGTTCGGTGGACCCGCAAACCGAGCGCATGCTCGACTTCGTGAAGGGCCCGGGCTACGTCGAAGACCTCGGAAACGGCCACAGCGTGATGGTCATGATCCCCGAACTGGTGGACCTGGAATCCAACCTCGACGACCCGGTCCCCACGCGCTTCGAGGACCTGGCGCAGACGCTGCGAGACGAAGGGCATGACGAGCAGAAGGTGCGCCGCATCGTTCGCGCGGTGGGCGGTTCGGGGTTCAACCTCAACCTGTTTCCCAACATCGCCTGCTCGATGGCGTTCTTCCGCGTGCTGCAGCCGGTATCGGTCACCGAGACCGAGATCCACCACGCGGTGATCACGATGGACGGCGGCCCGGCGGCAGCAAACCAGGCCCGGCTGCGCCTGCATGAGCACTTCCAGGGGCCTATGGGCTTCGGCACTCCTGACGACTCCGAGGCCTGGGAGCGCGTGCAAAAGGGCGCGGCCGCCGGCCGCGACCTGTGGATCCTGCTCAACCGCGGGCTGCCCGGCGAGCGCCTCACCGCCGACGGCCGCGCCGGCGACGTCAGCGCCGAAACCGGCATGCGCGCGGCCTACCAGCAGTGGAAGCGGCTGATGTCCGCCTGAGACGGCGAGAACCAGAGCCGAGAACCACCGCCCACCGCAACCGGACTGCGCACCATGAATCTCTCCCTGCTCAACAGCGTCACCGCCTTCGTCTGGACCGAGGCCGACATGCTGGACCACGCCGAATACGACGCCTGGCTCACGCTGTGGTCGCCCGACGGCACCTACATCGTGCCGATCGACCCCGACGCCGAAGACCACGCCAACACCCTGAACTACGCGCACGACGATGCCGAGATGCGCCGCCTGCGCACCGAGCGCCTGGGCGGGCGCGATTCGGTCAGCGTGCAGCCGCGCCCGCGCACCGTGCGCAACGTCTCACGCCTGCGCGTGGTCAAGGAAGACGGCGATCGGGTCACCGTGCGCGGTGCCCAGGACCTGCATGCCTTCCGCAAGGAAGACACGCGCCAGTTCAGCGCCGACGTGACCTGGCAGCTCCTGCGCCAGGGCGACGCATGGTGCATCGAGCGCAAGGTCGTGAAGCTCGTCAACTCCACCGACGCCCTTTCCTGCGTCGGCTACATCTTCTGAAGGGAAGCGGTGGCGGGCGATGACGCCGGGTTCACCCCCGGTGCTGCCCGCGACGTCAACGACGGCATCTTCACGTGTCAGCAACAGGACCAGACCATGCATCCCCAGCCCGACTTTTCCGTAGTGGTGCAGCGCCGCGAACTGCAGGCAGAGGCCGTGGCCGTGATCACGCTCGCCGATCCTGCCGGCACACCGCTGCCGCCCTTCACGGCCGGCGCCCATATCGACGTGCACCTGCCCGGTGGGCTGGTTCGCCAGTACTCGCTGTGTGGCGACCCGCGTGGCGCCTCGACCTACCGCCTCGCCGTGCTCAAGGACCCGGCCTCGCGTGGCGGCTCGGCAACCGTGCACGAACTGCTGCCTCAGGGAGCCCGGCTCGGGATCAGCGCGCCGCGCAACCACTTTCCTCTGGATGCCGGGGCTTCGCACAGCGTGCTGGTGGGCGGCGGCATCGGCATCACGCCGATGATCACGATGGCTTGGGAGCTGCACAACGCCGGCAGACCTTTCGAACTGCACTACGCTGCCCGCAGCCGTGCGCAGGCAGCACTGGTCGAGGAACTTGCCGCGGTGCCATGGGCAGAGCGCGTGCGGCTGTACTTCAGCGTGGAAGGCAGCAAGCCCGATCCGCAGGCCATCCTGAAGAATGCACCGTCCGGAAGCCATCTCTACGTCTGCGGGCCCGCAGGCTTCATGGACTGGGTCATGGGCGAGGCGCGCGCGATGGCACTGGCTTCCGCCCAGATCCATCGTGAATACTTTGCCGCGCCCGGCACGCCGGCATCCGCCGCGCCCGCCACCAGCTTCGAGGTGGTAGCGAAGGGCAGCGGCAAGACCATCCGGGTGGCCGCCGATCAGACCATCGTCGCTGCTTTGCGCGGCGCGGGCATCGACGTGCCGGTGTCCTGCGAGGAGGGCGTGTGCGGTACCTGCCTGTGCACGGTGCTCGAAGGCGATCCCGATCACCGCGACGCCTACCTCACCGACGAGGAACGCGCCGCCAACGACCAGATCCTCGTGTGCTGTTCGCGTGCCCGCTCGGCTCGCCTGGTGCTCGACATCTGAGTCCTTCTGCCGATCACCGTGTTCGCTGCCGGTTGCTTGCACGCGGGGACGCCACCTGCCGTGCTCTCTCGCTGGCTCGCCGCAATGAACGGGGCCGCGCAGTCCCCCGAGTTCATTGCGCCTGTGGACTCAGGAGAACTTCGCCGCCTGCGTGCGTGACGACTTCCACCGCTGGGCGCCCATCGTCAAGGCTTCTGGCTGCGTCGCAGACGAGTGACGTCGCTCCCGGCCCCGGTTTCACCATCCGCCAACTGCCGAGCATCATTGTCATGACCTGCCCCACCATCGAGTCTGTCGAAGCCATTCTGGTCGACCTGCCGACGATCCGCCCCCACAAGCTGGCGATGACCACCATGATGCGGCAGACGCTGGTGATCGTGCGGCTGACCTGCAGCGACGGCATCGTCGGCATCGGCGAGGCGACCACCATCGGCGGGCTGGCCTACGGCGAACAGAGCCCCGAGGTCATCAGGTGCGTGATCGACAGCTACATCGAGCCGCTGCTGCGGGGCCAGGACGCGACTCGCATCGCCCTGGCGACGCAACGTTTGCACAAGCCGGTGCAGGGCAACTCGTTCGCCAAGTCAGCGGTGGAAACCGCGCTTCTCGACGCCCACGGCCAGCGGCTCGGGTTGCCGCTGCACGCACTGCTGGGCGGTGCGGTGCGCGATGCGCTGCCGGTGCTCTGGACACTGGCCAGCGGCGATGCGGCACGCGACGTCGACGAGGCACACGGCCTGATCGAGGCGCGTCGCCACAAGGTCTTCAAGCTCAAGATCGGCAGCCGGGAGTTGTCGGCCGACGTGGCGCACGTGACGGCCATTCGCAAGGGTCTGGGCGACGACGTTCTGCTGACGGTCGACGTCAACCAGGCCTGGGACGAGCCGACCGCCGTGCGCGGCATCGCGGCGCTCGAAGCCGTCGGCGTCGGCCTGATCGAGCAGCCTGTGGCCCGCCGCAACCGCCGCGCGCTCAAGCGCCTGGCCGACCGTTTCGACGTGCCGATCATGGCCGACGAGGCGGTACACGACGCCACTGACGCGTTCGATCTTGCCGCGGACGGCGCAGCCGACGTCTACGCACTCAAGATCTCGCAGGCCGGCGGGCTGTGGCCGACGCTGCGCGCGGCCGCCGTGGCCGACGCGGCGGGCGTGGGCCTGTACGGCGGCACCCTGCTCGAAGGCAGCGTGGGCAGCATCGCCGCCGCGCATGTCTTCGCCGCCTGCCCGACGCTGGCCTGGGGCACCGAACTGTTCGGCCCGCTGCTGCTGACCGACGACGTGGTCGTCGAGCGCCCGACCTACCGCCACTTCGAGCTGCAACTGCCCAGCGGGCCCGGCCTGGGCGTGCAACTGGACGCCGACAAGCTTGCCTTCTATCGCCGCGACCGTGCCTCGAGCAGCGTCGCCATCGGCGCCACGGTCAGCGCCGCCACCGCCGCCGTCACCGCCTGACACCGGAGCGTCCCATGCTGTTTCACGTCGAGATGACCGTGCGCCTGCCACACGACATGCCCGCGGCCGAGGCCGCCGAGCTGAAAGCCCGCGAAAAGGAGATCGCGCAGGCGCTGCAACGCGCCGGCACCTGGCGCCATCTGTGGCGCATCGCCGGGCGCTACGCCAACGTCAGCATCTTCGACGTGACCGACAACGCGGCGCTGCACGACGCGCTGACGACGCTGCCTCTGTTCCCGTACATGGAGATCCAGGTTCAACCCCTGTGCCGCCATGCGTCGTCGATCCACGACGACGACCGCTGAGAGTCCACCACCGAGCCGCCGGCCCGCACGACCACCCACACCGAAGGAGACCCCACCATGAAGAACGAATTCACCAAGGAAACGCTGCTCGATCGCGTCAACACCGTCCGCGTCAGCGAGGGCAATGCCCGCGTGCGCGAGATCAGTGCCCGTATCGTCGGCGACCTGTTCCGCGCCATCGAAGATCTCGACGTCCAGCCCGACGAGTTCTGGGCCGGTGTCGACTGGCTGTCGCGCCTGGGCGCGTGCGGCCAGTTCGGCCTGATCACCGCCGGCCTCGGCTTCGACCGCCTGCTCGACATCCGCCTCGACGAAGCCGACCGTCGGGCCGGCCGCACCGGCGGCACCCAACGCGCCATCGAGGGCCCGCTCTACGTCGCCGGAGCGCCGCTGTCGAAGGCCGAGACCCGGCTCGACGCGGGCCATCCCGGCGAGGAGGGCGAGCCGTTCGTCATGGAAGGCCGCGTGCTGGATGCCGGCGGACAGCCGGTGGCCGGTGCCATCGTCGACGTCTGGCATGCCAATTCGCTCGGCCGCTACTCTCACTTCGACCCCGACCAGAAGGAGTACGCGCTGCGCCGCCGCGTCGAAACCGACGCCGCGGGCTGCTACCGCTTCCGCAGCTTCCTGCCGCCGGGGTACGCCATTCCGCCGAGCGGCCCGGTGGCCGAACTCTTCGCCGCCCTCGGCCGCCACGGCAACCGCCCGGCGCACATTCACTTCCTGGTCACCGCGGCGGGCCTGCGCACGCTGACCACCCAGGTCAACATTCCCGGCGACACCTTCATCGACGACGACTTCGCCTTCGCGACCCGCGATGGGCTGGTCCTCGAACTGGAGAAGGGCGTGCCGGCGGCCGGCTACGGATCACTCGGCATCGACAGGCCGTTCGTCCGCTCGCGCTTCGACTTCGTGCTGCAGAAGGCCGCTGACGACAGCGAAGCCTCGCCGCAGGCCCGCATGGCTCGCGCCACCCACGCTTCCTGAGCAGGCCTCCCCCGGAACGGGATTCGGCCAGGCAACCAACACAAGGCAACATCCGATGGAAACCGATCTCACCGTATTCGATCCGCGTGCGCTTCGCCAGGTTCTTGGGTCGTTCGTCACCGGCGTGACCATCATCACCACGATCGACTCGCAGGGCCGCCCACTGGGTTTGACGGCCAACTCGTTCAGTTCCGTGTCTCTGGAGCCTCCGCTGGTGCTGTGGAGCCAGGCGCTTGCAGCGCCCAGCTACCCGGTCTTTCGCGACGCGGAGCGCTTTGCGATCAGCATCCTTGCCGAGGATCAAGTCGAGCTCTCGAACCGGTTCGGCGCTCGGGGAGCAGACAAGTTCCAAGGCGTGGTGATCCGCGAAGGTCTCGGCGGTGTTCCGCTCATCGAAGGTGCGTCCGCGTACCTGGAGTGCGTGCGCGAATGCAGCTATCCCGGTGGCGACCATGCCGTCTTTCTTGGCCGGGTGGTGCGCATGGAGCGCAGCGGGCGCCGACCCCTGGTCTTCGGAAGCGGGCGCTACCTGATCGCTGCTCCCCACGACCTCGGTGCGTTCTCGGTCGAACTCGGCGTGTCCAATCTCGATCAGGTGCGCGCCGTTCGGTATGCGTCTGCCTACCTGCGCTCGCTTGCGGATGAGCTGCGGTACACGATGGGCCTGGGCGTGTGGGGCAATCGCGGCCCGACCATTGTTCAGTGGGAAGAATCGGCTCGCCCGGTGAGTGAAAACCTGCGTACCGGCCTTGTGCTGCCGGTGCTCAGTTCGGCCACGGGCCTGGCGCTCGCTGCTCATCTGCCAGAGGCACTGACGGCGGATCTGATTCGCCAGGAGCTTGCATCGGCGTCCGACGAGTGCAGGTTCGGCAGCGAAAGCGAAGTGCGCGAGGCCCTGGCGGCCTGCCGTTCGAAAGGTGTCGCGAGCATCGTGGCTTCGCACCCGATGGCCGTTTCCATGCACGGGTCCGAGATCAACTCGGTCAGTGTCCCGGTCTTCGGGCGCGATGGCGAGGTCCTTCTGGCATTGACGGTTGTATGCCACGCAGCGACTGCGGAAGCCGATTGGGAAGAGCGCGTCACGAAGACCTTGAAGGAGGCTGCGCTGACACTTTCCAAGACGTTCGGCAGGCGATCCAAAGCGGCGGCTTAGTGGGTCGGCCCTGGGAAACTCGCTTCCGGCCGGCCTGACGAAGCGACCGGCCCTCGCCCCGCCCGGTGCAGATGTGCCGGGCGCGGGCGCGTTCGAGGCACATCGTCAAGCCGCTCACGGCGAAGGGGTTCTCGCAGGCGTTGTCCGGCGCCGCGGGATGGCACATCACCTCGCGCATGACGATGCCCAGGATCGTGCGCTGGCGCTCGTCGACGCGCCGCCAGGTCCACGGGCTTGGCCGCCTTCAGCGCCAGCGCGGTGCCGATGGCGGCCTCGAGCAATTGCTCCTGGCCTTGCTCGCCGACGGGCAGTGCGAAAGCGGCGTTCAGCTGCGTCCGGCCAGCGCGGCATGCAGGCAGGCAGCCGCGGCAAGCAGCGCACGCTCTTGTCTCCCATGCCCGACCAGTTGCATTCCCACCGGCATGCCGTTCGGACCCAGCAGGCCCGGCACGTTCACGCACGGCAGGCCCAGCAAGGTCCAGACCCGGCTGAAGACCGGGTCCCCGGTGGCAGCCAGTCCCTGCGGAGCCTCGCCAGGCGCCGCAGGGACCAGCAGGGCGTCGAAGCCCTGCATCAACTGCTGCACCTGCTGGCGCCCGCGCTGCGCCAACGCCAGCGCTTCCTGGTAGCGGGTTTCCGGTGTGTCCATGCCCAGCTGGACCAGTTCGAAGATCGGCCTGCTCAAGCGCGAGCGGTGTTCATCGAACTCGGTGACCAGGCTGCGTGCCGCTTCCCATGCCATGACCGTCTTCTGAGCCTGCAGCAAGCCCGTCAGATCCGCGGGCATGTCGAGCCATTGGAGCGGCACGCCGGCAGCCTCGAGGCGTTCCAGTCCGCGGTTCCATGCCTGCGCGCCCCCGGCGTCCAGCGATGGCCATTCGTGGGTCTTGCAGGCTCCCAGGCGCAGCATGCGCGGCTGCTGCGGCTGCAGCGGAGCGTAGGGCTGCCCGGCGAGGGCGCAGCGCATCAACTCCAGGTCGTCAGCACTGCGTGCCAGCCAGCCCAGTGTGTCCAGCGACGGCGCGAAAGCTTTCACGCCCGCCAGGCTGAACAGGCCGTGGGTCGGCTTGAGGGCGAACACGCCGCAATAGGAGGCCGGCCGGATGAGCGAGCCTGCCGTCTGTGAACCGAAGGCCAGGGGCACCATGCCGGAGGCCACCGCAGCCGCCGAGCCGCTGGAGGAGCCACCCGGCGTGCGGCTCAGGTCCCAGGGGTTTGCCGTGGGACCGGGGGTGAAGTAGGCGAACTCCGTGGTCACCGTCTTGCCCATCACCACGGCGCCAGCGGCGCGCGCCGTGGCGACGGCCTGCGCATCCGCGCCAGCCAGGTGGCCACGATAGATCGGCGAGCCGTGGCCGGTGGGCAGGTCGGCCGTGTCGAAGATGTCTTTCACGGCCAACGGTACGCCGGCCAGCAGGCCAGGCGTTTCGCCAGCGGCCATGCGCTGATCCACGCCGCGTGCCTGTGCCAGCGCAATCTCCGGGTCGAACCGCTCCCAGGCGCGGACGTCGGGCTCCATCGCCTCGATGCGTGCGATGGCGGAACGAACCGCATCCTCCGCACGCGTGCGCCCTTCCAGCACGGCCGCGTGGGTACTCGCCGCATCCGGCGCATCCATCCTGATCATCAAGAGTCTCCTCGAGCCTCGCACCGGGCGGGCTGTGCTGCGGCGCCGACAGTGCGTGCCGTAGCCATAGGGTAGAGCGTCACGCCGCCCGACAAGACAGCGCTTGCTGCCCAACGCCGGGCACGTTCTGCGCTTCAGGTATGGGACATGACGGCCTGCTGCGTCGCGTCGTGCCGCAGTTGCCCGTCTTGGGCGCGCTGGGCAGCCGGATAGGTTTCCGGCGTGAGCACGGCCGCGATCAAGGTGATGGCACCCATGACCCCCAGATAGATCGCGATGGGCAGGCCGGAGCGATAGTGGGCGAGAAGCGCGGTGGCGATCACCGGCGCCAGGCCTCCCCCCAGTACCGAGGCCACCTCGCGCCCGATGCCGATGCCCGAATAGCGCAGCCGGGCGGGCAGCAGTTCGCTGATCCAGGCCGGTTGAGCGCCTTCCAGCAGGCCCAGGACGAAGCCGTTGGCCAGGACGAACGCGGTCACCACCAGCGCGGGCTCCTTCGTGTCGAGAAGCAGGAAGAACGGGTAGGCCAACACGACGATGGCCAGCGAGCCCGCCACGTAGACCGGCTTGCGGCCGAGCCGGTCGGTCAGGTGGCCGGCCAGCAAGGAGAACGGGATCATGGCCAGCATCGAGCAGGTCAGCGCGCCCAGCACGAACGGGTTGGACAGGCCCAGGAACTTGCCGTAGGCAATCGAGAAGGCGAAGAAGATCCAGGACGCGGCACCCTCGCCCAGGCGCAGCCCGGAACACCATCAGGACCTCCTGGGGTGCCGGCGCAGGACCTCCACGAGGGGCGATTTCCGACCTTTTCTCACGCGTCGCCGAGGCGAATTCCTCGCTCTCGTTCATGTGCGCGCAGATACACCCCCAGGCCGATGAGCACGACGCTGGCCAGGAACGGACGCGCCAGCCCCCAGGTCATGAACCCGTCGCCGGCGGTGCTGCATCAGCATGAACGCGCCGGTGGACAGCACGAAGCCGACCACGGCACCGCACGGGCTCCAGGCGGACAGGAAACCACGGCGATGCCGGGGCGCGTTCTCGCTGATGATGAGGATGCTGCCGCTCCACTCCTCCGGCGGCCAGCCCCTGCAGCAGGCGCAGCAGCACCAGCAGGATGGGCGCGGCGATGCCGATATCGGCATAGCCGGGCAGCAGCCCCATGAGGAAGGTCGCCACCCCCATGACGCCCAGCGTCAGGGTCATGGGTGAACTTGCGCCCGGAGCCGGTCGCCGATGTGGCCGCACAGCACGCCCCTGGAAAGGCCGGGCAATGAAGCCGACGGCAAAACCGCCGAACGCCGCGATGGTGCCGGTCAAAGGATCATCGCCGACCGGGAAGAAGATTTTCCCGAAAATCAGCGCGGACGCCGTGCCATACAAAAGAAGTCATACCACTCCAGTATCTGGCCGATGACGGACGTGAAGACTGCTTTCCTCACCCCGTTCGTCTTTGCCGGAACCTGCAGATACTCGCTACCGCTTCTCATACCAATGTCTCCCGAGGAACACTAATCAGGAGGATGCTGAACATTCTTCAGATCCCGGCGTGAGACGAACAGTAAGCGGCAGGTTGACATGGGTCAACTTCGTTCTTTCGATCCATCGCATTCGCGGCGCGAATCCGGTATGTGCGGAATGCAGGGGCTGCACCCGTCACCATTCGATGCGCAAACTAAAAATGCAAGATCGCGACCGAGACGTACCTGTATATTCTTTTCTCCGTCCCGATCGAGCTGGCACGCGACTGGCTACCTTGAAGGCATGACGACGCAAGCCGAAGCCGATGCCGATACCGGAGGCGAAAAGCCGAGCGCAGGCCCTTTCGAAGAGCCGGCCGCGCTTCGCGCCTCGATGGCGGCCGCCCTGGCCCACCGATCGGACGCGAGCGAATCGCTCTCAGGCTCTGAGCGAAGACCACCGCGCCCGGCTCGCGCGGGAATACGTGGAGCGGCAGAACCCGGGTGCCCTGGTCGATGCCATCGAGGCGAGGGATGCTGCACCCGGGCGGTGCCCCGTCGACCCGCGGAGCCGGTTCGCACGGTGGTTGTATGCTCCGCTGGATGGGGTGGGCAGCGGCCCTGGCGAGGTCAGGCGACGCGCGCAGGCGTCCCGGCGGCGCGCGGCTCCGGAGCGCGAACAGGGCTTGGCCGATGCACGGGCGCGGCTGCCCGAAATGGCAGCGTCCAAGTGCCGCAACAATGACAAGCCCGAAGCGTGAAAAGCAGGTTGTATGCGCAACGTGAGTCTTTCCAACGTGGACCTGAACCTGCTCAAGACGTTCATGGCGATCTGGGAATTCGGGAGCCTGACGCAGGCAGCTGATGTCCTGCATTTGAGCCAACCTGCCGTCAGTCACGCACTGCGTCGGCTCCGAGAGGTCTTCAACGATCCGCTGTTCGTGCGCAATGGCGCCGTCATGGTGCCGACCGATGCGGCCGTTCGGCTCCACGATCCCATCGATGAGGCCTTGGTCATCATCCGGAGCGCGCTCCAGCAGCATGCCCGATTCGACCCCGCCACATCAACGCGGGTTTTCAAACTGGCCATGTCCGACATGGCTGAGCTGTACGTGCTGCCCCTGCTACTGGAGATGTTGGCCGAAAAGGCGCCCTCCGTGCGCGTCCAGACGCGCCAAATGCCTGTTGAAGACATGAATGTGGCCATGCGCAATGGCGACATCGAACTCGCCGTTGGTTATTTGCCTGGCTTGGGGGAGGATTGCATTGGAATGTTGATGCTGCGGGACGGCTTCGTCTGCCTGCTGCGTTCAGGGCATCCACTGGCTTCGGTCGACTTGAACCTCGCCTCGCTCCGTGAGCTTGGCTATGTCCATGGCGAAACCAATTTCACCGGACACGGGCTGGCGGAACACCAGCTCACGGCTGCGGGCATTCATCGAAATATCATCGTACGCACCCCACATTTCACGATCTGTCCTCACATCGTCGCAAAGACCGACTTGGCCCTGTTGCTGCCTCGGGCCATAGCGAGAGCATTCACGGATATCGGTGCTTTCGTGATAAAGGAAATACCGATCGAGATGCCTGTCATTCTTGTCAAGGCCTACAGCCACAAGCGATTCCAAGCAGATTCCGGAATATCCTGGCTGCGGTCGGAACTGGTGCAGCTCTGCGGCGACCGTGAGACGGTTCAGTATCCATGAGCCCGCGTGCGGGGCGACTGAGTTCAGGGATAAGGAACGCTTGGCGACACGCCTGAAAAGATGGCCCCCGCGCTGTCGTAGGTGGCCTCGCTGAGCGTGGCATGCTGGGTCACGACCATGGCGTCGCGCACCAGGAGTTGCAGCCGGTTGTTGGAAAATATGGCCGACATGCCTGCGAGCTTGTAGGCCTTGTCCACCACCTCCGCGCAGGCGTGCGCGGCATTCGTCGCGCCCAGGCGCAGCAGATTCGTCTGCTTCGTGTCCAGATCGTCGCCACGCGCAAGCGTGTCCCAGGCCGATTCCGTGGTTTCGTAATAGAACGACCTCGCGCTCAGGTACCTGGCCTGAGCCCTGCCCAGGTCGACGCGGTAGTAGGATCGATCCGCCAATTTGCTGGTGCCCTGGGTGGCATTTCCAACTCCACCCATTTCAATCAGCATATCCAGGGCTGCCTTGGCTATACCCAGATTGACGGCGGCGTGAACTTGGGCCTGGAGTGCCACCGCGGGGTAGCGAAAAATGGGCTCGTCCAGCGTTGCGGCGCCGCCGCGAACGAAAGTCCATTCGTCGGCAACAAATTCATTCTGGACCTGCAGATCGTGGCTGCCTGTGCCCTTCATTCCAACCACATCCCAGTTCTCGACAATCTTGACGCGCGATGCAGGCAGGACGGCGGCCAGGGGTTTGCCGTTGACGCCGTTGGTCGGCGCGCCCCCGCCGATGCCGACGCTCAGCCAGTCGGCACCCTTGCAACCGCTGGCAAAACGCCACCTGCCGCTGACATTCCAGCCACCCTGCACCCTTTGTGCGGGCTGGACAGGATATAGACCGCCGCCAAAAACCTGGTCGGGGCCGCTGGAATAGATGATCGCCTGGGTTTCGAGCGGCAAGGCCGCCAGATAGGTGTTGGCCGATCCGAAGGCGGCGACCCAGCCGGCCGATCCATCGGCCTCCGAGATGCGCTCGACCATCCGCAGGAATGTGGCTGCGGGAACTGCATCGCCCCCGAAACGTGCAGGTGTCGACGCCCGGAAGACTCCGGCCTTCTTCATGGCATCGACCACGTCCCGGGGTACGTGTGACAAGCGCTGAAAATCGTCACGCCGCGCCTTGATCATTTCAATCAGAACATCGAAGGCGGTGGCATCGGCGCTCCGGTCCTGGGGCAAAACATCACTTTGAAGGGAAATAACTGCCGACATGATTCATCACCTCGTCCATGGGTTCGAAAGCTGGTCTGGCGCGCCAGGATGATCAAGGAAACCTTCGTGGCACAACGCTGGGTGGACAATGCTCGACACTCATGTCGAAGTCAAATGATCCGCACTGATCGGCTCCATGCAGAAGGTGAATGGCGTGAGTCGATAAGCGCAAGGAATCCACTGTATCGACGATATGAATTGGACTGTTGCCGTCATCTGCACAATGCTTCGCAAGCATTCAGTGAACAGACCTTCGGTGCATGTCTCCATGAACTATTGCCTTTTCCTGCTGGCCCAACAGTTCCAGGTTCCAACGCCTGCGACGGAAGCAGAGCAACTCCTGCGATTGACTTCTGCCCTGCGCGGCATCCGGGGTCTGACGCAGTTGGTGAGTCATCAGGCGAGCAGCGGAGTGCGCGATCCTGAGGTCAAGGAAGCTGCGGGGCCGGACTACGCGTTCCAACTCTACTTCGATGACTTGTTGAGCCTGGAAAACGCACTGACCCGTGGGTCGGCTCTGGATCGAACCTTGGCGTCGACCGATGTTGCGCTGCGACTGCATTTCAGTTGGTGCCATCAAGCCATGGCCGTGCGTCGCTATCGGGTGTCCGGGGATTCGCGCTCGAACGCGATCGATCGGCACGGGTGCACCTATTTCGTTTCCTATGAGGGTAGATCCGCCGACGACGAGAAGTGGCTGGGTCACTACTTGCGCCATCACCCGCCCATCATGGCCAGGCTGCCCGGCCTGCGAAAGTTGGAGGTGTATTCAAGGATCGACTATCGCTGCGACCTTGATATCAGAAGAGCGCGATCGCTTCAGCGCAACATCGTGGCGTTTGATTCTCAGGACCAATTGAACGCCGCGCTCGCGTCGCCTGTCCGTGAAGAACTCAGGGCTGACTACCACGGATTTCCCTCATTCGATGGAACCAGCCCCCACGGTGCCATGAATTCTCAGACGTTTGCGCCTGCCGCCTAGGGCGACCGGATTGGAAATCCAATGAATGATAAACCCATGTCAGGCGCTCTGCGCGATTTGCCGGATGATTTCGTTGCGAGCTTTCGCAGATTGTGCGCGGAGTCGGATATCCGGCGCCTGCTCTCACGCTACATGCGCCTGTGTGACGTTCCTCTGCCAGACGCGGACATCTCGGAAGAGCAGCGAGTGCGGTCGATCGCATCCCTGTTTTGCGAGGATGGCGTCTGGGAGGGCGTCGGAGAATATTATGAGAATCAGTTTGGACGCCTGGAGGGGCGTGAAAAAATTGCCGGTCATTTCAGGACATTCTTCGGAGCGCAAGGGCCGAGGCTGGTGTTGAACTGCCATTACCTGACAACGGAGAATATTGAGGTCAGGGACGACATTGCGGAGGGCATTTGGGTACAATTTCAGCCGTGGATCCATGAGGATGGCACCTCGTTGCTGAGGTCCAGCAGACTCCGGTGCTTGTTCCGGCGCGTGGATGACGGCTGGAAGATTCAACATTACCGGACGGAGAATGTGTTCATTGCGCCACTTTCTCACGGCTGGGCTTCGCGCTATCCAAAAGAATTTTCGCTGTTCGCCTCACCGATGATTTAGTCCCCCGGGCCGGGGCGCTCGTGCGCCGCGGGGTGGATGGGCCGGCTGTGAGGGCCGGCAATGTGCCGGTTCGAGGTACAGGGGAGGTCGCTGGATCGGTTTGCCAGCTGCCGATCGGGAAACCTTTCGAAGCGTGGCACGGGCGTCGGGTCTCGACAATTCGATCAGAACGACTCTGCCCGGATCGCCGGGCCTGTCTCGAGTTCAAGGCGAACCGTTGCAGCGCCGAAGGCAAGCGTGCATGGCGCCGCTATTTCTACGGCTTCCAGGCGAGCCTGTCGGTGGTGTCGTCGATCGGGTGCCTGAACCTCGCGCCTGCCGATGTCGAGCCGGTCGAGCAGGTCCAGCAGGTCGAGCAGGCGCAGCCTGCGCAGCCGGTTCTTTCAGCGCGCCCGCCCGGAGCCGAACTGCCGTCGGAACGCCAGCGGCGTCATGCCCTTGACCGCCCGGAACTGCCGCGTGAAGTAGCTCGGCTGGGCGTAGCCCGCGGCCGCGGCCACCTGCGCGATCGGGCGGTCGCCGTCGAGCAGCAGCGCGCAGGCGTGGCCGATGCGCAGTTGCGCCAGGTAGTCGCTGACGGTCGTGCGCGTGCAGCGCTTGAAGAAGCGCTGCAACTGGCTCTCGCTCATCGCCGCCAGGCCGGCCAGCGTGGCCAGGCGCACCGGCTCGGCGTAGTGTTCGTGCAGGTGGGTCAGCACGCCGTCGAGCCGCGCGCGGTCGCGCGGCGCGTCATCGCCGGCAAAGCCGTGCAGCGCGAGCGGCGTGCGCTGCGCGTCGGCGGCCAGCATCAGCAGCAGTTCAACGAGGCCGAGCCAGCGCGCTGCCGGCGCTACGTCGACCAGCGCCTCGATCCGCGGGCGCGCTGCCGCGCGGGTGTCCGGGCCGAAGCACAGCCCGCGCGCCGATTCGGCCAGCAGCGGGCCGATGCCGGCCAGCTCGGGGTAGGGCAGCGTCAGCCCTTCGGCCCAGGGGCGCGAGAACCAGACCACCAGCGCGCGGTGCGGTGACTGCGCATCCAGCGCCGCGCGCGACTGCCAGGCGTGCGGCAGGTTGGGGCCGACCAGCACCAGGTCGCCGTCGCCGTAGTGCGCGACGTGGTCGCCGATGAAGCGCTCGCCGACGCTGTTGAGCGTGAGCGTCAGCTCGTATTCCGGGTGGTAGTGCCAGTTGAACGGCAGGGCGGGCAGGCGGCGGTCGTACAGCGTCCAGGATTGGCCGCTCGCGACGGTGACCTGTTCGAACCAGGGGCGCATGGGCGGATTGTGGCGCTGGCCGGCGCGGATGACGCGATCCTTGCACGCCGGCAAGTGAGCATGCGGTGATCGTGCAAGAACCGGCGCGAACCCTGACAGGCCGGCCGGACCCAGCCGCTACGCTCTCGTCACCGATTCGATGGGTCGAACCGAAGGAGACCGTGAATGGCACGCAAGCAAGGCTGGGGACTGGTGGGCGCGAGCACGATCGCGCGCGAATGGATGATCGGCGCGATCCGCGCGCAACCGGGCCACGAGGTGGTGGCCGTGATGAGCAGCGATGCGAAGCGTGGCGCCGCCTTTGCCGCCGAGCACGGCATCGCCACCGCGTACACCTCGATCGACGCGCTGCTGGCCAACCCGGCCGTCGACGCGGTCTACGTCAGCACCACCAACGAACTGCACGCAGCGCAGGCGATTGCCGCGGCGCGCGCCGGCAAGCACGTGCTGTGCGAGAAGCCGCTGGCGCTCAACATCGCCGATGCGCGCGCGATCGTCGACGCCTGCCGCGAGGCCGGCGTGGTGCTCGGCACCAACCACCACCTGCGCAATGCCGCCACGCACCAGGCGATCCGCCGGATGGTGCGCGAGGGCGCGATCGGCCAGCCGCTGTTTGCGCGCGTGTTCCACGCTGTGCAACTGCCGCCGCACCTGCAGGGCTGGCGCGTTCAGCGCCCGGACGCGGGCGGCGGCGTGATCCTCGACATCACCGTGCACGACGCCGACACGCTGCGCTTCATCCTCGATGCCGAGCCGGTGGAGGCGGTGGCGCTGACGCGCGGCGACGGGCCGGTGGAGAACGGCGTGATGGCGGTGCTGCGATTCGACAACGGCGTGCTGGCGCAACTGCACGACGCCTTCGACGTGGCGCATGCCGGCACCGGCATCGAGATCCATGGCAGCGCCGGCTCGATCATCGGCCGCGACGTGATGACGCAGCGGCCGGTGGGCGAAGTGCGGCTGCGCACGGCGGCGGGCGAACGCGTCGTCGTCGTCGAGCCGCACGACCTGTACGCGCATTCGCTCGAACGCTTCGCCGCGGCGATGCGCGGCGAGGGCGGCCCCTCGGCCACCGGCGAGGATGGCGTGCGTTCGCTGGCTGCCGCGCTGGCGGTGGTGGAGGCGGCGCGCAGCGGGCAGCGCACGGCGGTGACCGTCTCCTGAGGACGGCCGGAAGGCGGACTCCTTTGCCGCCAGTGCCTAGCAGACGGTGTTCGCCGTCTCGCGTTTGCTCACGGCCGTCGCGCCGGCTGCCGGCAGCCACTTGAGCAACGCCTTGTAGAGGTCGTTCGGGTGAAACGGCTTGTCCACGTAATCGTCCATGCCGGCATCCTGAATCTCCTGCTTGTTCTCGCTGAAGAGGTCGGCCGTCATCGCCAGGATCGGCGTGGCGTCCCGGCCCGGCAGTGACCGGATCGCGCGGGTGGCGGCCAGGCCGTCCATGACGGGCATCTGCATGTCCATCAGGATCAGCTCGTAGGCTTCTCCGCTTGCCATCTCCAGCGCTTCTTGCCCGTTGCTGGCGACCGCGACGCGGATCCCCGCCGCAGAAAGCAGCGCGCACGCCACCTCCTGGTTGACTTCGTTGTCTTCGGCCAGCAGGACGCGCGCCCCTTCATGGCGTCGGCGAAGTTCGGCCCGGGCGTCCTGCACTTGCTCGTGCCGGTCGGCGGCGCAGGCGGGTTCGGCGGCACGTTGAAGTCGTGCCGTGAACCAGAAGGTGCTGCCACGGCCCGGTTCGCTCGTGGCGCCGGCTTCTCCACCCATCGAGGTCGCCAGGCTCTTGGTGATGGCGAGCCCCAGGCCCGTGCCGGCCGCCTTGAGGCCGGGGGGCCCTTCGGCCTGCTCGAAGGCCCGGAACAGGCGCGAGAGCTGGTCGGATGAGAGGCCGGCACCGGAGTCGCGGACCTCGAAGCGGACCAGCACCTCCTCGCCGCCCGACTCGAGCAAAGCGGCACGCACGGTGATCGTGCCCCGCGTGGTGAACTTGATCGCGTTGCCGGTGTAGTTCAGCAGGCCCTGCAGCAGGCGGGTCGGGTCGCCGCGCAGGTGGTGCGGCACATCGCCGGTGTCGAATTCGATCTTGAGCCCCTTGCCGAATACCTGGTCGGCGACGAGCGCGCGCAACTGGCTGAAGATGGCCGCCAGGTCGAAGTCCGCATGCTTGAGCTCGAGCTTGCCGGCCTCGATCTTCGAGATGTCGAGGATCGCGTTGATGAGGGACAGCAGGTGCGCGGACGCGGTCTCGATCGTTCGAAGCCATTCGAGCTGCCGCGGCTGCTGTTCGGACTGCATCAGCAGGTGCGTGAGGCCGATGATCGCGTTCATCGGCGTGCGGAACTCGTGGCTCATGTTGGCAACGAAATCGCTCTTGGCCCGGCTGGCGGCCTTGGCGGCGTCAAGCGCGAGCGACAGTGCGGCCTGCGCGTCGATCAGCAACCGGGACTTCTCCTCCGTCTGCTGGCTCGCGCGCCGGATCGCGCCGTTGAGCTTTTCCAGCTCGCGGCTCTGCCGCTCCAGCATGTGGTTCGATCGCGCCAGCTCGTGTTCCCGCAGGAAGGTGGCACGCTGTGTCCGCTCCAGTTGCTGCGCCAGGGCCGCGCCCAGCGCGCCGACGATCAGGAGCGTGTTGCAGAGCTTGAAGACATATTGCTGCTCGGCCCGAAGATCGACCTCGGGGCGCCAGACGATCTCGATCTGGAGCAGGATGGCCGGCGCCAGCACGCAGGCAGCCATCACGCAGAGCACCGGGAAGCCGCGCAGCCGCAGCGCGGCGAACCCGGCCGTCATGATGGTGGACAGGGCCAGGCCGTAGTAGACGTGGCCATACTCGGGCGGAAGCAGCCGCATTTGCCCATAGGCGAAGACAAAGGTCGTGACGCACGAGAACATCAAAAGCGCGGACGCCGCGCGCTCGTTGCGTTCCATCCACTGGCCCGCGGCGGCGGCGGCCACGCCCAGCAGCACGCCGAAGCTGGCCACGCGCAGGCCGATGAACAGGCTCATGCCATGAAGGTTGGCGCCGATTTCCTTCATGTTGACGAAGTCCCAGCACGTCAGCGGAACCCACAGGAGCGCAGCGAGCAGCGTGATCGCCCGGCGCTCGTTGGCGAAGCGGCGGGCGTAGTCGAGCAGAAATTCGCGCTCCAGCGATTCAGGCTGGAACGCTCGGGCGGGCGTCAGCATCGCGCGCCAGACGGCGATCACGGGTTTCATCGCGTCCCGCACTCCGCCGCCCCTTGGCTGACCCCATCACGCGCTGCTTTTCGGGTGAGGTTCACAAGCGGGGAGCGTAGTCGCCGAGCTGGACAACAAGCACCCGACAGGTGTCGGGCGGTGTTCACCCGCTGTTCGGTCTCGACACCCCGCCGCATCCGTGCGGCACGGTGCGCAGGGGCGACGACCCGGCGCGGGGCTTGATCGGCTGCGGGGGGAACTGGTTCGGTCGTCGGGCGGGTGAGCGACACCCGTTCGTCAGCCCCCCGCGCCGCCCGTGCGCTCGCCCGCCTGCCTGCGGAACTCCGTCGGCGTCATGCCCTTGAGCTCCAGGAAGCGCCGGTTGAAGTTGGCGAGGTTGTTGAAGCCCGTCTCCGCGGCGATCTCGCCGATCCTGCGGTGCGTCTCGGCCAGCAGCTGGCAGGCGCGGTTGATGCGCACGCGGTTGACGAAGTCGGTGAAGTTGTTGCCGGTGGCGCCCAAGCACGCGCGGCTTGGTGGATGACGTTCGCCGTTCGCCTCAGCGCGGCGTCCGACGACGACTTGACTTCAGCGCTTGGTGCCGTTTCGAACGTCCATGCGCTCGACGGCCGCGAGCAGCCCGGGAAGGTCGCGTTCCACGATCGCCCACACGATCGTCAAGTCCAGCCCCAGATAACCATGTACGACGATGTTGCGAAAACCTGAAAGGTCGCGCCAGCGAATATCGGGTTCAGTGGCTTTGATGGCGTCGCTCAGTCGCTGGCTGGATTCGGTCAGCGTCTGGAGGTTTCGGATGACGGCATCCTGAACAAGGGGAGAGGTTTCGAAGCGCTGCGCGTCGCCGCCGGTGTATTCGGTGATTCTGGCGATGCACTCGCGCATGTGCGCGAGCAGGATCGCGTCAGTGTCCTGGCTGGGGGTCACAGCGGCACGGCGTCGGCCAAGATGCGGTCCCGCAGCGCCGGATGCAGGCCCCGTTCCGTCACCAGGTCCACGCGCCGCCCGAGCAGTTCCTGAGCGTCGAGCAGCAGCCCGCCCAACGAGAGGCCGCTCTCTCCCGGCGCCAAGGTCACCAGCAGGTCGACGTCGCTGTCGTCTCGCGCGTCGCCTCTGGCCATCGAGCCGAACACGCGAACGCTCGTCACACCGCGATTTCGGGCAATGGCGAGCAAGGCATCGCGATGCCTTTCGATCAGCGGGTGCATGGTGGAGGAAGTGTACGGTCAGCGTTGGGGTTCAATCGCCCTTCGGCCATTTCGTCAACTTGAGCGTGCGCAGCCACGACCACCCGAACCTCTCGTCAGTCTCCCGCGCCGCCCGTGCGCTCGCCCGCCTGCCGGCGGAACTCCGTCGGCGTCATGCCCTTGAGCTCCAGGAAGCGCCGGTTGAAGTTGGCGAGGTTGTTGAAGCCCGTCTCCGCGGCGATCTCGCCGATTCTGCGGTGCGTCTCGGCCAGCAGCTGGCAGGCGCGGTTGATGCGCACGCGGTTGACGAAGTCGGTGAAGTTGTTGCCGGTGGCGCGGCGGAAGAAGCGCGAGAAGCGGCTCTCGCTCATGCCGAGTTCGGCCGCCAGTTCGGAGACGACCAGCGGCCGGCCGATCTCGGTGGTCAGGCGGTTGACGATCGCGTCGATCTGCGCCAGTCCGGCATCGTCGTCGCGTGACTGCATCTGCACCGACGACAGCAGCCGGTAGTCGCTGCAGTGCACCAGCTCGGCCAGCAGCTCGCAGAAGGCGGCCAGCCGCCGCAGGCCGCGGTCGGCCTTGCAGCGCTGCCATTGCAGTGTCGCGACCGCGCCCAGGCCGAAGAACTCGACGCCGTGGCGCGCGCGTTCCAGCAGCGGCAGCGCCTCCGACAGCTCGGGCAGCAGTTCGGCCGCCGCCAGCAGCGGCTCGCGCTGGAACTGGATCACGAGGTCGCGCTGCGCCACGCCGCCTTCGGGCAGGTCCAGCGACACCCAGTTGTGCGGCAGCCGCGGGCCGGTCAGCACCAGGTGGCCGGGCTCGAACGAGCCGATCCAGTCGCCGACGAAGGCCTTGCCGGCGGTGGCGACGATCAGGTGCAGCTCGAACTCGTCGTGGTGGTGCCAGCGCGCCAGCGGGGTCGGAAAGCCGTGCGACAGGCAGCGGATGAAGCCGGTCTCCTCCGGCGCCTCGTAGCCGAGCGAGGCCGGGCGCCCCTGCTCTGTCTCCAGTTCGGGCGGGTGCGCCGGCGGATGAGCGGGGGCGTGGGGCGGCGCGCCGGTCGGCACGCGGGTCCGCGGTTGAGGGCGCCCGCGGGGCGCCGCGTGGCTTCGGCCGGGCATGGCGTGCCGTGGACGATGGCGCCGTCGCCGCCCGTCAATCCGGGCGCTTGCCGGCCAGCGGGGCGCTCGGGGCGCCGCTCATGCGCGATGCTCCTCGATGAACGCGTCGACCCGGGCCGACGCGCTGCGCACCGCGGCGACGAGCCGTGGATCGCCCGCCAGCGGGCCCCACAGCGGCACGTCGGCGCAGAACGCGGCCACCGGATCGGCGGCCTCGCAGATGGCATGCGCCACGGCCGGGTCCATCGCCTGGTCCTGGTAGGTGTAGGGGATCTGGCCGCGGTGCCAGCGCTGCAGGTAGGCCAGGAACAGCGCCGGCAGCATCGCCACGCTGTCGACCGATTCATCGCGCGCCAGCCGCTCGCGGATCGTCGGCGCGATGAAGCCGGGGATCTTGCTGAAGCCGTCCATCGCCACGCGCTGGTTGGTGTCGGCGATGGCGGGGTTGCCGAAGCGGTCGAGCACCACGTCGCGGTAGGCGGCGAGGTCGATCGGGCTCGGGCGCTCGGGCGGGCTCAGCACCGGGATCGTGTCGTCGGTGACGTAGTCGAACGCCATCTTGCGGATCGCCGGGTCGTGCGTGCCCTCGTGGATGAACAGGTAGCCGGCCAGCGTGCCGGCCCACGCGATGCAGCTGTGGGTGGCGTTGAGCAGGCGGATTTTGGCCTCCTCGTAGGCGTCGACCGAATCGACCATCTGCACGCCGACGCTCTCAAGGGCCGGCCGGCCGGCGGCGAAGCGGTCCTCGATCACCCACTGGATGAAGCTCTCGCCCATCAGCGCGGCGGGGTCGTCGATGCCGGTGGCGGCCAGCACGCGCGCGCGCACTTCGGGCGTGGGCCGCGGGGTGATGCGGTCGACCATCGCGTTCGGGCTGCTGGTGTTCGCCTGCACCCAGGCCAGCAGGTCGGTGTCCCCCGTCAGTTCGATGAACTGCAGCAGGCCGCCGCGCGAGCGGTCGCCGTTGTGGCGCAGGTTGTCGCAGTTCAGCAGCGTCAGCGGGCCGGTGCCGGCGGCCTTGCGGGCGCGCAGGATGGCCGTCAGCGCGCCGTAGATCGTCGGCGTCTCCGGGTGCGGGTGGCCGGCCTTCGCGGCGGCCAGGTCGGCGGCCAGGTCGGCGAAGTTCAGGTCCAGCCGGTTCGCGGCGTCGAGGTAGTAGCCGGCCTCGGTGACGGTGAACGAGACGATCCGGGTGGCCGCGTCCGCACCGCGGGCGACGAGGCCCGACAGCTCGGCATCGTGGCCGATGACCTCGCGGATCGCGCTGATGCGCTGGTAGCGGCGCTCCAGCGCCGGGCTCACGGTCTCCAGCATGTAGGCGCCGCCGCTGGCCTGCAGCGCGGCGATGGTGTCGGCCATGTCGGCGCGGATGTTGCCGCCGGCCAGCACCCAGGTGCTGTCGCCGGCGTCGTGCAGGGCCTGGACGTAGACCGCCTGGTGGGCGCGGTGGAACGAGCCCAGCCCCAGGTGCAGCATGACCAGCGGCGCATTGGTGGACGTGTTCATCGGGTGTACCTCGCGGTCTTCAGGCGGCAGCGCCGGCATGCGCCGCACCGCCGGTGGCGGGCCGGGCCAGCCGGCCCTGGTCGTCGAACAGGTGGGCGGCGGTCGAATCGATCAGCAGCCCGACCGGGTTGCCCGGGTGCAGATTGGTGCGGAAGTTCTGCCGCGCCACCACCTTGGCGCCGGTGGCGGTGGCCACGTGGATCAGCGTCTCCGCGCCCAGCGCCTCGACCAGCTCCACCGTGCCCTGCACCTGGCCCTGGCCGACCGCCTGCACCTGGATGTCCTCCGGGCGCAGGCCGACGAAGCCGCCCTTGGGCACCGCCATGCCGCCGACCGTGCTCAGGTGCGGCAACTGCGTGGCCGGCAACACGTTCATCTGCGGCGTGCCGATGAACTGCGCGACGAACTGGTTGGCCGGCCGGTCGTACAGCTCCAGCGGCGAACCCACCTGCTCGATCTGGCCGTCGCGCAGCACCACCACGCGGTCGGCCAGCGTCATCGCCTCGACCTGGTCGTGCGTCACGTAGATGGTGGTGGCGCCCAGGTCGCGGTGGAGCTGCGCGATCTCCACCCGCGTCTGGCCGCGCAGCGCGGCGTCGAGGTTGGACAGCGGCTCGTCGAACAGGAACACCTTGGGTGCGCGCACGATCGCGCGGCCGATCGCCACCCGCTGGCGCTGGCCGCCGGAGAGTTCCTTCGGCGTGCGGTGCAGGTAGTTGGTGAGGTTCAGGATCTTCGCGGCGCGGTTCACCTTCTCCTGGATCACCGCCTTGTCGACGTTGGCCAGCCGCAGCGCGAACGACATGTTGTCGAACACGCTCATGTGCGGGTAGAGCGCGTAGCTCTGGAAGACCATCGCGAGGTCGCGCTTGGACGAGGGCAGCTTGGTGATGTCGCGGCCGTCCAGGTGCAGGCTGCCGCCGTCGATCTCGGTCAGGCCCGCGATCATGCGCAGCAGGGTGGACTTGCCGCAGCCCGAGGGGCCGACGAAGACGATGAACTCGCCCTTCTCGATCGACAGGTTGACGCCCTTGATCGCACGCAGATCGCCGAAGAACTTCTCGACGCCCTTGAGTTCGAGGAATGACATGGTGTTGGCTCCTGTTTCCGGAATCGGGTTACTTGACGGCGCCGAAGGTCAGGCCTTGGACGAGTTGCTTCTGGCTGAACCAGCCGACGACGACGATGGGCGCGATGGCCATCAGCGAGGCGGCCGACAACTTGGCCCAGAACAGCCCTTCCGGGCTCGAGTACGAAGCGATCAGCGTGGCCAGCGTGCCGGCCTTGGACGAACTGAGGTTGAGCGACCAGAAGGCCTCGTTCCAGCTCATCACCAGGCACAGCAGCCCGGTGGAAGCCAGCGAGCCCATGGCCAGCGGGCGGATCACGTGCTTGAACTCGCCCCAGACGTTGGCCCCGTCCATGCGCGCGGCCTCCAGGATGTCGGCCGGGATGTCCTTGAAGCCGGAGTACAGCATCCAGACCATGATCGGCAGGTTCGACAGCGTGAACACGACGATCAGCGCGGTCAGCGAGTCCAGCAGGCCGACGGTCTGGGCCATCACGTACACCGGCACCAGCGCGCCCACCGCCGGCATCATCTTGGTGGATAGCATCCACATCAGGATGTCGCGCGTCTTCTTGGTGCGGAAGAAGGCCATCGAGTAGGCCGCCGGCGCCGCGATCGCCAGGCCCAACAGCGTGGACACCAGGCTCGTGATCACCGAGTTGGCGGCGAAGTGAAGGTAGTCGCTGCGCAGGTTCACCTCGGCGAAGCTTTCCAGCGTCGGCGTGAAGAAGAGCTGCGGCGGCACCGCGATGGCCTGCTGCTCGGTCTTGAAGGCGGTGATCACCAGCCAGATCAGCGGGAAGACGATCAGCAGCGTGACCGACCAGGCGACCAGCGTGCGAAAGATGAGGGCGAAGTTCTTCATGTCAGTGTCCTAGGCGGTCAGTCGAGGTTCTTGCCGATCATGCGGATCAGGAAGACCGCGGCGATGTTGGCCAGCACGACGGCGAAGAGCGCTCCGGCCGAGGCCACGCCGACGTCGAAGTTCATCAGTGCCTGCTTGAAGATCAGGAAGGCGACGTTGGTGCTCTCGTTGCCGGGGCCGCCACCGGTGGTGGTGAAGATCTCGGCGAACACGCTCATCAGGAAGATCATCTCGATCATGATCACCACGGCGATCGGCCGGCCCAGGTGCGGCAGCGTCAGGAACCAGAACTTCTGCAGCGCGTTGGCACCGTCCATGCCGGCGGCCTCCATCTGGTCGCGGTCCAGGCTCTGCAGCGAGGTGATGAAGATCAGGCAGGCGAAGGGCAGCCACTGCCACGCCACCATCAGGATGACCGAGAACAGCGGGTGGTCGGTCAGCCAGTCCACCGGCGTCATGCCGAAGAAGATCGCCACCTGGGCGAGCACGCCGTACACCGGGTTCATCATCATGTGCTTCCACAGCAGCGCATTGGCCGTGGGCATCACGAAGAACGGCGAGATCAGCAGCACGCGCACGATGCCGCGACCGGGGAATTCCTCGTTGACGAGCAGCGCCATCGCGATACCCGCCACGACGGTGATCACGATCACCGAGCCGAGCAGCACCAGCGTGTTCCACACCGACGCGCCGAAATCGGGGTCGGTGACGAAGAAGTCCCAGTTCGACAAGCCGATGAAGTCCTTCGGGCCGGGCTGCATCAGGTTGTAACGCACGAGCGAGAAGTAGATCGTCATCAGCAACGGCACGATCATCCACAGGAAGAGCGTGCCCACGGCGGGCGCCATCAGCGCACGGGGTAGGAATCGTTTCATGGCAGTGTCCGTAGACGGTGGGGAAGGCGCGCAGTGCGACTGGCACGCGCACCCTCAGGGCGTCCGGCCGTACCACGGCCGGGCCGATGCTTCCCGCTACTTGTAGTAGCCGGCCTTGCGCATCTCGCGCTCCGCAGCCACCTGCGCGGTCTTGAGGGCCTGGTCGACACTGGCCTTGTCTGCCAGCGCTGCGCTCATTTGCTGGCCCACCGCGACGCCGATCGCCTGGAACTCGGGGATCGCGGCGAACTGGACACCGGTATACGGGCTCTTGGGTAACGTGCTGTCGTTCGGATTCGAGTCCTGGATCGCCTGCCGCTCGATCTGCGCGAAGGCTGACGCCTGCTTGAACTCGGGCTGGTCATAGGTCGACGCACGGTTGCCCGTCGGCACCGCCACCCATCCGGACGTCCTGGCGACCAGGGCGACGTAGTCCTTCGAAGTGGCCCAGTTGATGAACTTCTGCGCCTCGGCCTCCTTCGTTGTGCTCGCAGGTATGGCCAGCGCCCATGACCACAGCCAGCTGGCGCCCTTGGGAGTCACCGCCATCGGGGCCCTGGTGAACCCGATCTTGTCGCTGAACCTGCTGAACTTCGGGTCGGTCACCGAGGTTCCCGCGCTGGTCGCGTCGACCCAGATGCCGCACTTGCCCTCGACGAAGAGGGCCAGGTTCTCGTTGAAGCTGTTCGCGGTCACCCCGGGCGGGCCGTACTTCTTCATCAGATCGACGTAGAAACCGATGGCGTCATGCCACGGCTTGGTGTCGATCTGCGGCTTCCAGTCCATGTCGAACCACTGCCCGCCGAAGGTGTTCACCATCGTCGACAGCAGGGCCATGTTGTCCCCCCAGCCCGGCTTGCCGCGCAGGCAGATGCCGTACACCCCCTTGGCAGGGTTGTGCACCTTCGCGGCGGCGTCGCGAATCTGTTCCCAGGTGGGCTGCGCCGGCATGTCGACGCCAGCCGCCTTCATCAGGTCGGCCCGGTACATCGTGAAGGAGCTTTCGCCGTAGAACGATGCCGCGTACAACCGGCCGTCGACCGACAGGCCGTCACGGATGGGCTTCAGCACGTCGTTCAGGTCGTAGGCGGCATCCGGCTTGAATTCCTTCAGCCACCCCTTCTTGCCCCAGATCGGCGTCTCGTACATGCCGATCGTCATGATGTCGAACTGGCCGCCCTTGGTGGCAATGTCGGTCGTCACGCGCTGGCGCAATACGCCCTCTTCGAGCGTGACCCATTTGATCTTGATACCCGGATTGGCTTTTTCGAATTCGGGGGTGAGTTTCTGCATTTCGATCATTTGCCGGTTATTGACCGTGGCAATGACCAGTTCGGTGTCTGCATAGGCAGAACCCGTCGCGAAACACACGGCGATCAGCGTGGCTTTGATCGTGCTTCTCATGGCATCTCCTCTTCAACGCGGGCGCATTGATGTAAGCAAGCCGCGGACGCCCATCCGTACGACTCACCGGATCAGTTGGGGGTGGCGGCTGGAGCGGCCGCCAAAACGGCGATGCTGCTGCCGCTATGCGCGGCAGGCCGCGGCATAGGGCCGCAGCGCGTCTCTCACGCGATCGATCGCCAGAGCGGTCGGTTCGAGCGGGAGGCGACCTTCCCGGACGGCGTGGTACTGCTCCGGCAGGTACTGGCTGAGGACGTTCTCGGGTATCTCGATCGACGCCAGGTTCCCGATCAGCCGCTGCGTGGCGGCCTCGATCGCCGGGTGGTTCCAGTAGTAACGGATGCGATCGCTGTAGCTGTAGACGCGCAGCAGGCGCTGCTGCCTGGCGTCGCCGTGGTAGTAGCGCTGCCAGGATTCGGGCTGCTCCAGCATCACGCGCTCGACCACGGCCGGCAGGTGCGACTGCCTGTCGCCGTCGATCAATTCGGCCTCGACGGCGGCGAGCGCATAGAGCGCCTCGCGCAGCGCGAACGTCAGGCCCGGCCCGACTTTCAGGATCGCGAAGCCATCGCGTACGAGCGCCGCGAGCGCTTCCGGACGCTGGTAATCCGTCGAATGCGCCTCGAATACGAACTGCGATTGCGCATCGAGCACCGACGACAGCGCCTTGGCGGCGGCGGGACGGTAGTCGACCACGCGCGTGTGGTCGAATTCGACGCCCGGCTGGACGACGAGCGCGATGACGCGGCGCCACGCCTCGCCGAGTCCGGCGACGGCGAATGCCGCCTCGTGCACCGCGAGTGTCCGGCGCGCAGCG
>JBGAMJ010000035.1:0-50340 GCA_044223035.1 Piscinibacter sp. | reverse complement strand
CGCTGGGCTACAGCTCGCCGGTTCGGTTCCTTGAGAACTGGATCAGCACGCATGTCCATCAGCAATCCATGGCGGCATAGGAGCGGCCCGTTGGAAGGCGAAATTCGACGGGCAGCTCAGTTCAAGCCGAACGCGCGCACCGCGATGCGCACCCAGCCGGGCCGCGGTCGCGGCAGCGCCAAAGTCGACAGCACCAGGTTCTCGGGGCCGCCGGGCTGGCTCAGCACCACAGCGCGCATCCTGCGCAACGCGGCCAGGTGCGTTGGGCCGCCTGTGGGTTCGCCACGCGTCTGTTCAACGCGATGGTGTGTTGGCACGATCAGTCGTCCCAGCGTGCGTAGATCAACGCGGTGCGGCAATGGCTGGCGCCGGACACGTCAGGGACGCGAGACGGATGCGTAGCGAGTGCATGTTGTTCCTCCTGAGGACCGTGCTCACGCGCGCGGCTGGGTGGTCGAAAAGAGGTAGCGGTGAATCTTCCAATCGCCGTTCTCGCGCTTGAAGATGAAAAGTTCGTTATTGCCTTCATCCACGTCGATGCCCGCGCTCAGGATGCGCGTACGGCCGGCTGAACTGGTCCGCGCCCAGGCGGTGTCGCCGAGGACTTCCAGGTCGTGGATGGTGAACTCGATGTTCAGCTTGATCGTCTCGAACACCTGCTGATAGCCGGCGCGCACCGCCTCGCGCCCAACCAGTGCCGGTGCGTGTTGAGGCATGAACACGGGCGCTTGACCGTACAGGTTGAGGATCGATTCGAGGTCGTCGGCGTTCAGCGCCTTCTCGTAGGCCTTCACCAGCACTTCGATGGACATGACGGGCTCCTTGGTATGGCGGGCTGCGACGTTGAGGCCCCGATTGCCAGGGCATGGCCTAAATCTAGGGCTCTCGAATGCGGCTGAGAAGACGTACTCCTGATAATGTCTCTCTCATAAATGAGAGGCACCCATGGATCTCAACTCGACCCGAATGTTCGTTGGCGCCGTGCAGGCAGGCAGCTTGTCGGCCGCGGCTGATCGCCTGAACCTGCCCCTGCCGACGATCAGCCGGCGCATCCGTCAACTCGAGCAAGAGCTGAAGGTCCAACTGCTGGAGCGGTCCCCCAAAGGCATCGCGCTGACCGATGCGGGCGCGCGCCTGTACGAGCATGCGAGCCGCGGGCTGGAGGCCTTGGCCGAAGGCGCGGAAGCGCTTCGCAGTGATCAGGCGCGCTTGAAGGGGCGGCTGCGCCTGTCGATTCCGCCGTCCATGGAGCCCTGGTGGAAACTGCTAGCTGACTTCCAGCAGCAGTTCCCGGACATCCGTCTCAGCGTCTTCTCCACCGAGCGCCGGGTGGACCTGATCCAGGACGGCATCGATGTGGCGCTGCGCGTCGGCGCCATCGTCGATGAGTCCATGGTGGCGAGCCGCGTCGCGTCGTACCGCCACGTGCTGGTGGCGTCGCCAACTCTGCTCTCACGCCTCGGTACGCCGAAGACGGCCGATGGACTGCACCGGTTCCCCTGTGCGGTCTGGACGACCACATCTGGCGCTCGAGGCGTCTGGAAACTGGGAGAGTCCACCCTCGCACCCGACCCGCTGCTATCCACCAACGACTACCTGCACCTTCGCGCGTGCGCCCTGGGTGGCGCCGCGGTGACCGAGCTGCCGCCGTTCCTGGCGCGCGACGCGCTCACTCGCGGCGAACTGGTGCGCGTGTTGCCACGCCTGCAGCTGCCCGAGGTTTCCGTCCACCTGCTCTATCCGTCGCACCGACACCCATCAAGCCTGGTGCGCGCGTATCTCGGCTACTGTAGCGAACGCGTCGATCACTACCTTCAGGCTGACAGCGGTTCAGGTGCGGCGAAGCGGCCGAGGGCGGCACGGTCTTGAGTGAACAGATCGTCCCTGAAACGCTGTGGCTGGACAGCGTAGACAAGCTTGGATCGGCGCTCCCAATCGCCAGCGCCACCGGATGGCGACTTTGGCCACTTGCCAATCGCTCACAAGCGGTCGCCCGTGGAAGGCGGCTCCTGGCCGCGTTCGGACCACCCGCCTCAGCGGTCATCGAACGGCGCAAACACCTCCGTCACCCAGTCCACGAACAGCCGTGTCTTGGCACTCAGGTGACGGTTGCTCGGATAGACCACATGCAGCGGCTGCCGCGGCCGCTTCCATTCGTCGAGCACCGTGCGCAGTGCGCCGCTTTCAAGGTGGGGTGCCACCATGAACTTGAACGCCTGCCCGAGGCCCACGCCGCTGAGCAGCGTGCTCAAGTTAGCGGTGCTCTCGTTGACCCCGACCACCACCTGCCCGTGCACCAGCATCTGCTCGGATCCCTTGCGGAAGTCGAGTGGGAAGGCCTTGCCGGTGAGTGACGAGAAATAGCCGACGACGGCATGACCCGGTACGCGGGTCTTGTCCTGGCTCTTTGCGTCTGGCTCCAGCGGAATCAGCTCCGAAGGATGCCGCGGAACCCCGCGTGCGCCAAGGTACAGCGGGCTCGCGCAGGTCACCCAATCCAGGTCGGCGATGCGTCGCGCGACCATCGAGGTGTCGGCCAAAGCGCCGCCGCGGATCGCGCAGTCGACACCTTCGCCGATCAGGTCGATCGGGCGGTCACTGACGCCAAGGTCGATGTGCAGCTCCGGGTAGCGCGCACGGAAACCCGGAAGCGCGGGAATCAGGATCATGTTCGCCAGCACCGACCCGATGTCGACACGGATGCGGCCGCGCGGCTGAGCCCGGGTGCGCGCCGCGCTCTCGTCCATCTCGTCAAGCTCGCCGATGAGGCGCGTGGCCCGCTCGTAGTAGGCCGCACCCTCCGCGGTCACGCTGACGCGTCGCGTCGTCCGGTGCAGCAGCTTCGTGCCGAGGTGGCGCTCAAGGTCTTGCACGAGCTTGGTTACCGTGGGGCGCGGGATGTTCATCGAGTCGGCGGCTTTGGAGAACGCGCCTGACTCGGCGATCCGCACGAACACGCGCAGGGCAAGCAGTTGGTCCATGAACGACCGGGCAGTGGTTTCGCTGACGAGGATTATTCATTCTCGTGAAATAAGAAATCAAGTCCGCCATCTTTATTCAACTTCATGAACTTTCTAAGCTTCGCTCACCCTCTCGACAACTGGAGCACGACATGGGCAACAGACTCTCTGGCAAGGTCGCCGTCATCACTGGCGGCACCACGGGCATCGGTCTCGCGGCCGCGAAGGCCTTCGCGGCGGAAGGCGCATTCGTCTACATCACGGGGCGCCGGCAGCCCGAGCTCGATGCGGCGGTGGCGGCCATTGGCCCGAACGCGATCGGTGTGCGTGCCGATTCGACCAAGCTGGACGACCTGGACCGTTTGTACGACACGGTGAAGGCGAACCACGGCCGCCTCGACGTGCTGTACGCGAACGCGGGTGGCGGCGAGATGCTGCCGCTCGGCGCCCTCACGGAGGCGCATGTCGACCAGACCTTCGACCGCAACGTCAAGGGCGTCGTGTTCACGGTGCAAAAGGCGTTGCCGCTGCTGGACAAGGCCACCAACGGCGCCTCGGTGATCCTGGCGGGCTCGACGACCGGCATCACTGGAACTGCGAACTTCAGCATCTACAGCGCGACCAAGGCCGCGGTGCGCAACCTCGCCCGCAGCTGGGTCCTGGACCTGAAGGGCCGCTCGATCCGCGTCAACACCTTGTCGCCCGGGCCGATCCACACGCCGGGCCTGGTCGAACTCGCCGGGCCCGATCGCACGCAACAACAAGGGCTGCTTGACTACCTGACCTCGCAGGTCCCGATCGGACGCATCGGGCAACCGGACGATGTTGCCAAGGCGGCAGTCTTTCTCGCCTCCGACGACGCGTCGTTCATCACCGGCATCGAGCTGTTCGCAGACGGCGGCATCGCGCAGGTCTGAGCCGCAGGCCCAACCCGATCTTCAAGGAACGCGAGGAAGGTCCCATGACAACCGTACTCGAATTGCTTCGGTCCTGTCAGGACAACATTCGGTCCCCTGCAGCAGCCGCGGCCCTCTTTGCCGAGGACGGCAAGATCAAGCTGCTTCGGGAAGCACTGGACACGGCGGCTGCAGCGCGTGCGTTCAGCAAGGACTGATGGACGCAGCCCCGCCCGATTCGGCGGGGCTTCGGGGGCCGGATCGATCCCAAGAGGACCGTCGTGAGCGGCATCTCATGACCCTCAGCAGTGATGCGCCGGCAGTGCACGCGGCGGGTGCCACTGTGCTTCATTTGAACCAGGTGGTGGCCGGCGAACTGCTGCGCCTGGCCAGCCTGCAGGTGGAGATCGCCGAGACCGGCCGCGAGGCGATCGAGATGGCCGCCCGAGCGCACTACGACCTGGTGCTGATGGACGTGCAGATGCCCGAACTCGACGGCCTGCAGGCCACCTGCGAGATCCGCCGCCTGCCCGGCCTGGACCGCCTGCCGATCGTCGCGATGACCGCCAACGCCTACGGCGAAGACCGCGCCGACTGCCTCGCCGCCGGCATGAACGACCACGTCGCCAAGCCGGTGGATCCGCCGGCGTTGTATGCGACCTTGTTGAGGTGGCTGGAGGGGCGGCGCGGGTGAGGGGCCGGTGCAGGCGGCCGCGTCTGTATCCCGTAGGTCTCCTACTTCTCGTTCTTCTGGATGGGGCCGACCGGCGCGGCCGTCTCGGTGGTCCACGGTACGACGCGCCACCTGCGACGCATGAAGCGCTCGCAGGGGTTCGATAGCCTGCTGGCGGCGCGGTGGCGACATCCGCGGCGCTGAGTTCGCCACCGCGAAACGGTCGGTCGGATGCGCACCGGCGCGATCGGAAGATCGGCCAGAACTTCCCGTCCATGGACCAATCAGCCCAGCAGCAGCCTCTGCACCAATGGGTGCTGCACCTTGCGTTGTGCCGCAATGGCGAAGAAGCGTTCTTCTACCCCCTCGCAAACGCCGACGAATCTGGCACCGTAGGTCTCGATGAGGTCGTCGTGCACCAGGCTCACGGCTGGGAACACCCCCATGCCCCCTGCACCGAAGGTCTTCAGCAACGCGCTGTCCTCGAACTCCCCCACGGTGTTGGGTCGAACGCCCTGACGCTCGAACCATTGGTCAAGCAGTCCGCGCGCCGTGGCGTGCGTGGTGGGCAGAAGCACAGGCACCTTGGACAGTGATTGCGGAAACCCTCGTCGCGCCGCCGCCGCGAGTGCCGGCGGTGCATACCATGCAAGCTCGGATGAACCGAGCGCGTGGCTGTGAACCTTCAGCGTCGGGCTCGGTCCCTTGGGGCGGTCGGACAGCACGACGTCCAGACGATGCAGTGCCAGGTCGGCCAGCAGATCATCGAACTCTCCCTCGTGGCACAGCAGGCGCAGGCGCGGCTGGTCGAGCAGAGGCTGCAGGAGTGATCGCACGACCAGCTTCGGCACGCCGTCGGAGATGCCCACCGCCAGTCGCACGCTGGGCTCGCTGACGGCTTCGCGCAGCAGGCCGGGCAGCTGCTCCCCGAGCGCAAAGATCTGCTCGGCCTGCCGCATGGCCACATGGCCGGCCTCGGTGAGTGCCAGCCCGCGACCCTCAGGCTTGAGCAGGGATTGACCCAGCGCGCGCTCGAGTTCACGCACCTGCGTGCTGACCGTCTGCACCGCCATGCCAAGCCGGTCTGCCGCGCGCGTGACCCCGCCTTCCTTGCCGACAACCCAGAAGTAGTACAGATGGCGGTAGCTGAATTCCAGGCTCATATCAGGTTCTACGGAAGAGTCGGTTCCATATTCTCTGCTTTTTCAAAGCATCTCGACTGCCTATCGTTGCGTCACGTTCAACCGATGGAGTTCTTCCATGCACGTGATCTTCAACTCCCGTGACGGCAATGCGAGCGATCTTCGCGACCTGGCCGTGCACCGCGTGCGCTTCGTGATGCGCCGCCTGACCTGGCTCGTGCCGCGAGCCACCGTCCAGTTCTCCGACGTCAACGGGCCGCGTGGCGGTGTGGACAAGCGCTGCCAGGTCGCCCTGCGGACGGACGGTCTGGGCACGGTCGTCGTCACGTCGATGGCGCGGGATTGGCGCAGCGCGCTGGACGGTGCGCTGTCCCGTGCGAGCCGCTTGCTGCTCAGACTCTGCCGCCGCGGTCATGGGCTGCGCGAACGCGGTCAACGAGCCATTCCGCCTGAACGCTGACCCCAACCCGATCCCAAACACTCAAGGAATACAGACAGTGGATACCCGCATACCCACTTCAGCCGCCACTGCGGTGGCGCTTCCCATGGTGGTGGCCCCACAGACGCTGACGCAGAGCGAGAGCTCCCGCGTGCTGCGCAATACCTACGCCCTGCTTTCGATGACCTTGCTGTTCAGTAGCACAGTGGCCGCTGTCAGCGCGGCGGCGCAGTGGTCCGCCCCAGGCATCGTGCTGACCCTGGCCGGACACCTCGGCTTGCTGTTCGCGGTCTATCGACTCAAGAACTCCGCCTGGGCGTTGCTCGCCGTGTTCGGTCTGACCGGTTTCATGGGCTATACGCTCGGCCCGCTGCTGTCCAAGGTGATGACCTTGCCCGGCGGGGGGCAGATCATTGCAATGGCCCTTGGCGCGACCGGCACGGTCTTTTTCGCGCTGTCGGCCTGGGTCCTGATTTCCAGACGCGACTTCAGCTTCATGGGCGGACTCCTGTTCGCCGGCATGGTCGTTGCGCTGCTGGCCGGCCTCGCTGCCGTGTTCCTGCAGATCCCGGTGCTCGGTCTGGTCGTGAGCGCGATGGTCGCTCTGTTGTCGGCGGGCCTGATCCTGGTCGAGACCAGCCGCATCGTTCACGGCGGCGAGACCAACTACGTGCTGGCCACGGTCGGGCTGTACGTGTCCATCTTCAACCTGTTCACGAGCCTGCTCAGCCTCCTGGGCATGGGTGGATCGGACGAGTGACGGTACAGGAGCAGCACATGACAAACCAAGGAGAAAACTGAGATGCGAACCTATCCCACCAACAGTGCGCACGCCGCTGCCAGGATTGTGGCCCTGACACTCGTGGCCGACGGACATGTCTCGTCCGCCGAGCTTGCGATCCTCGAACGCGTGGAGGCTTACCGGCACCTCGGCATCACGCCCCCGCAGATGCAAGCCGTGCTGCAGGACTTCTGCGAGGACCTGCTTGTGGCCCAGCAGTCGACTTGGGCCGACGCCTGCCACATCGAGCCTCGGACCATCGCGCAACTGATGTCCGAAATCGACGATCCCGCGCTGCGCATGAGCGTACTGCGGCTGTGCGTCGCAGTGGCAGAGGCTGACGATCACGTGGCAGACGGCGAGTCGATCGTGCTTGTTAGCGCCGTCGAGAACTGGGGCCTGCATCGGCAGATGCTGCAGGAGCCCAGCGTTCCTCAGGAGCATCAGCCCTGAACGATCATGCGGCGGCGCTGTGGTTGGTTCGCCGCACGGGCGTTGATCTGGAGACAGCGCTGTTCCGGACACGCTGGCTGCCGGTTCACTTCTACGCCGGCCTGATCTTCGCGATGCGGGACGGCTGCGACAACCTCATCTCCAAGACCGACCTGCGCCACGGCGAGGACCGCCCGACATGGATGGGCAATGTCGGACTCTCCGACCTGAAGCAGTGACGGACCGCATCGCCGATCGCCACCAGGACAGATCGCATTGCCAACGTCCTCGATTCCCACAACACGCGCCGCGACGCGCGCGCAAACGCTGTTCATCAGTCATGGAATACGTCACTCAGATTCTCTCTGCCGACCTCCTGGGCAAGTCACTGTGGGTCTGGCTCCTGTTCGCGGGCATCGTCACGACGCTGCTGGCCTTCGACCTGGGGGTACTGCACAAGGACGACCACGAAATCGGCGTTCGCGAAAGCCTGCTGCTGTCCGCGGGCTACATCACGGTGGCGCTGTGCTTCGGCGCCTGGGTGTGGTGGTACCTGGGCGCTCCAAGCGGGGTCGCGTACGTGACGGGCTTCATGATCGAGAAGTCGCTGTCGATGGACAACGTGTTCGTCATCGCGCTGATCTTTTCATTCTTCGCCATTCCGCGCCAGTACCAGCACCGCGTGCTGTTCTGGGGCATCCTGGGTGTGATCGTCCTGCGCGCCTTCATGATCGGCCTGGGCGCTGCGCTGGTGAGCCAGTTCGGCTGGGTGCTGTACCTGTTCGGGGCGTTCCTGATGTTCACCGGCATCAAGATGTGGATCCTGGCCGACCACGTGCCGGACATCGCGAACAACCCGCTGCTGAAGTTCCTTCGCCGGCACATGAGAGTGACCGACACCTTGCACGGCAACGCATTCTGGGTGCGGCAGGCCGATCCGTCGACCGGCAAGGCAGTGCGATGGGCCACGCCCCTGTTCCTGGCGCTGGTGCTGGTCGAATTCGTGGATCTCGTGTTCGCTGTCGACTCGGTGCCGGCCATCTTCGCGATCACGACCGACCCGTTCATCGTCTACACCAGCAACATCTTCGCGATCCTCGGCCTGCGCGCGCTGTACTTCGCGCTCGCTGCGATGATCCACCGCTTCAGGTACCTCAAGTACGCGCTGGCACTGGTGCTGGTCTTCATCGGGACGAAGATCTTCCTGGTCGGCTTCATCGGCAAGTTCCCGCCGTCGATTTCGCTGGCGGTGACCTTCGGACTGATCGCCGGTGGCGTGCTCGTCTCGCTGTGGAAGACTCGAAGCGGATCGCTCGTCTCGAGCACGCCGTGAGCACGCCGGGCGCTGATCGGCTGCGGGCTGCAGCCGCCCGATTGCCGTCCGACCCTGACGTCGCTGGACGGGTTGGCAGCCTGGTCGAGCGCTGTGTGAGTCCGTTGGGGAGGCTGGGATGGTCAGGCGCGCGATCGACTTCACCGAGAAACTGTTCCTGCTGCTCATCGCAGGGTTCACCGTGGTCTCGATGGGCCAGGAGATCCTGCTGCTCGTCACGGAAGCCGTTGCGATGGTGCTGATTTACGAAGCCAGTGCCATCCTGCTGATTGCAGCAGCGTGTTGGATCATCAGCCGGATGCGCGACTCGGAGTAGTCCAAGCGGACAGGTTTCGCCTGCCTCAGCGCTCACTCGACACTCGCCTGGATCCCTTAGAAGAAGGCGGTCTGGCCGCAGGAGGCGGCGGCGTCATCAACCGGATGGATGAAGGCATCGGCCGGCGGCCGCCGGGGAAGGCAATATCGCGAGCCCGCGAACTCCTGCCCCCGAGATGCCCGGATCGCCGTTAGACCCTGTCTTGCCAATAAGACGGCGCCCGACGCTGATGCGCGACGGCCACGACGGTGCTGCCCTCCGCCGACTCGACGTAGACGATCGTGTATGGAAACCCCTTGACTGGCCAGGTGCGAAGGCACGCACCCAGCGACGGCGTACCGAGACGAGGCATCTGGGACATCTGGAAGAGCGCGCGGGCCAGCGCCTCGTCGAATCGAGCGGTGGGCTGCAGGCCGGCTTCCGCCAGATAGTGGGAATGCGCGCCCAGATATTCCTGCCCTGCGATCGGAAGAAAGCGGATGGATCGAGCGGCACCTCCGTCGCGACACTCGCGGCAAGACGCTCGATCAAATTGGCGCGCTCGTCGACGGAAGGTTTCAACGGCTCGGCTTCGAGAAACTCGACGGCGTGGGTCAACTTGCTCTCGAACGGACGGCCAGTTTACCGGCACGAGCCACTCACGCAAACCTTCGGCCATCTCGGAATCCTGCACGGCGGTCGCCTCCGCGCCACGCAGTCTGCCGCCGGATCTCCCCGCGTCCGCACGGCGAACTGCATCCACCTGATCCTCGCATGACCGATCCCAAGGACATTGCCGCCGCCCAGGCGCTGGCCCACGTCCAGGTCGACCCGGCGACCGGCCGGCGATCGGACCATCTCCTGATCGATCACTCCCACGCGGTGGCGGAACTGTGCGCCGGGTTTGCACGCGACTTCGGCGCCGATTGGGCGGGGCTGGCAGGGCTCTGGCATGACCTCGGCAAATTCCGAGACGGCTTCCAGCGCTACATCCTCGGCGTCAACGGCCTCGACGCCCATCTCGAAGGCAAGTGGCCCGCCGGCAACGACAAGACGCATTCGGCCGCCGGCGCGCTGCACGCGATGCAATCGTTCGAGGATCGCTACGGCGCCGACGGTGCACGGCTGGCGCGGGTGTTGGCCTACGTCATCGCAGGGCACCACGCCGGGCTCGCCGACTGGACTGCCGGACTGGACGACCGCCTGCTCGGCACGCGCCGGCCGGACAGCCAGCGCGAATACGGCGAGGCGCTCGCCGGTTGCCGGCGCGAGGCGCCGGGCATGCTGCCGCTGCCGGACAGCTTCGACCTGCGGCGCGCCTGCCTGGCGATCCCCGGCGCCCGCAGCCCGAATCCGTTGGCGCGCACGCTGTGGATCCGCATGCTGTTCTCGGCCCTCGTCGACGCAGACTTTCTCGACACCGAACGCTTCCTGGACCCGGGCCGCAGCGAGCGGCGCGCCGGCTTCGAGCCGATCGCCGCCTACCGGGACCGACTCGACGCCCACCTCGCCCGGCTCGGCGAACAGGTGGCGGACGCCGGACGGGCTGCCGATCCGGTGATGCGGGCCCGTGCGGCGGTGCTGGACCAATGCCGCCGGAAGGCAATGCTGCCGCCCGGCCTGTTCTCGCTCGCCGTGCCGACGGGCGGCGGCAAGACCCTGTCGTCACTCGCGTTCGCGCTGGCGCACGCTGCGAAGCACGGCCTGCGCCGCGTGGTCTACGCGATCCCGTACACCAGCATCATCGAACAGACAGTCGACGTCTTCGCCGGCATCTTCGGCGGCAATGCCGTCATCGAGCACCACAGCCAGGCCGACTTCGACGCCGCCGACGAAACCCCGCGCAGCCGCCTCGCCTGCGAGAACTGGGATGCGCCGCTGGTCGTCACGACCAACGTGCAGTTGTTCGAATCACTGTTCGCCGCACGCACCTCGCGCTGTCGAAAGCTGCACCGGCTGGCCCACAGCGTCATCGTGCTGGACGAGGCGCATCTGCTGCCGCCCACCTTCCTCCAGCCGATCCTCGACGTGCTGAACCTGCTGATCGCGCACTACGGCGTGACCGTGCTGCTGTGCACCGCCACCCAGCCGGTGCTCGTCGGCCGGAGCGCTTTCGATCCGCGGGAGTGTCTGCGCGGCCTGCCCGAGGCCACGCCGATCGTCGACGACGAAGCGTCGCTGTTCCAGGCGCTGGATCGCGTCAACGTCGAATGGCCGGCCGACCTGCACACGCCCTGCCCCACGGGCGAGTTGGTGCAGCGCCTCGTGGACGAGGACTGCGTGCTGGTCATCGTCGGTACACGCAGCGATGCTGCCGCGATCGTCTGCGCACTCGATGCGGCCACCGGCGAACGCGCGCTTCACCTGTCGGCCGCGATGTGCGGTCAGCACCGGGCGGACGTGGTCCGGCAGATCCGCCGCCGGCTGGACGCGCGGCGTGACGGGTCGGACCTGCGCCCGCTGCGCGTGGTCAGCACCCAGCTCATCGAAGCCGGAGTGGACGTCGACTTTCCCGTCGTCTACCGTGCGCTGGCCGGGCTGGATTCGATCGCGCAGGCCGCCGGGCGCTGCAATCGCGAAGGACGGCTGCCCGGCGGCGCCAAGGGGCGCGTGGTCGTCTTCGTGCGTGAGGTGCCGAAGACCCTGGCGGCGCTGCGGCACGGCGTGCAGGCCACCCGGAGCACGCTCGCCGCAGGCACCGGCGACACACTCGGCCCCGCCGCCTTCCGCCGCTACTTCCCGGCGTACCACGGGGCGTTCGCGAGCCGTGACGAGAAGGGGATCGTCGCGCATCTGGCGAACAACCCCGACTGGTCCTTCGACTTCCGCACCGCCTCGGAGAAATTCAAGCTCGTCGACGACAAGGACCAGGCGACGCTCATCGTCCCGTACGTGTCCGACCCGCCCGGCGAGCGCAACGTGGCACCGCTGATCGCCCGCCTGAAAGCGAAGGACACCGACCGCTGGCTGATGCGCGCATTGCAGCGCCACACCGTCACGGTGCGTCGCCGCCACCTCGACAACTGGCAACGGTCCGGCGACGCGCAGGAACTGCTGCCGGGCGTCTTCCTGCTGGTCGACGAAAGCCGCTACGACGCACGGCGCGGCTTGTTGCTGGACCAGGCCGCGCTCGACCCGTGGAGTCTCGTCGCATAGTTCCGACGTTTCCCCCCCGCCGTCCCGCCCACCACCACGAAAAGGACAGATCACTCGAGAAGCGCTACTGCCTCGAAATCACCGGCGATTTCGCCTGCTTCACCCGCCCGGAGATGAAGGTCGAGCGGGTCTCCTATGACGTGATCACGCCTTCGGCGGCGCGCGCCGTCTTCGAATCCATCCTCTGGAAGCCCGCCGTGCGCTGGCAGGTGCGCCGCATCGAGGTGCTCGCGCCGATCCGCTGGATCAACCTGCGCCGCAACGAGGTCAAGAGCAAGGTCTCGGTGCCGGCGGTCGTGTCGGCGCTGAATGGTGGGGACACCGACATCGCGATCTACGCCGATGCGTCCGACGAGCGCGTGCAGCGCGCCGGCCTGTTCCTGCGCGACGTGGCCTACCGGGTGCACGCCGACCTGGACGTGCGCGCCGACCGTGCCGATCCCCAACCACCGCAGAAGTTCTTCGCGATGTTCGAGCGCCGTGCGCTCGGCGGCCAGTGCGTCAACCAACCCTACCTCGGCTGCCGCGAATTCGCGGCCCGGTTCCGGCTGGTGGCCGACCCGTCGGCGGAGCCGCCGCCGATCGACGAGACGCGCGACCTGGGCTGGATGCTGCACGACCTCGACTTTCAACATCCGTCCGATCCGCAGCCGGTCTTCTTCCGCGCGCAGATGACGCGCGGCGTCATCGACGTCGACCACGCGGAGGCCGCCCGATGATCCTGCAATCGCTCGTCGACTACTACGACCGGCGCTGCGCCGATCCCGACCCGGCACGCCGGCTGCCCGCCTTCGGGCTGGAGGACAAGGAGATCCCCTTCATCGTCGAATTGGCCGCCGACGGCCGCGTGGTCCAGCTGAAAGACACGCGCGCGCTCGACGGCAAGAAGCTGCGCGCCAAGACCTACCTCGTGCCGCAGGGGGAGAAGAAGACCTCCGGCGTGAAGGCAAACCTGCTCTGGGACAGCGCCGCCTACGTCATCGGCCTGGCACGCGAACGCAAGGGCAAGGCGGAACTGACGCCGGCCCAGGCGTATCGGGCACGGATCGAATCGCTGCCCGAGCCGGCCCGCAGCGATGCCGGCATCCGCGCCGTGCTGGCGGCCCTGGACCGGGCCGACTGGTCGGTGCTGGAGGCACATGCCGCCTGGCCGGAGATCTGCGAAACGAATCCGGTGATGAGCTTCGGGCTGGCCGGCGACGACGAGCCGCTGATCTGCCAGCGCCCGGAAGTGGTGGCCGCCAGCGCGCCCGCGGCCACCGATGAAGACGCGACCGGGCGCTGCCTCGTCAGCGGCATCGTGCAGCCGCTGCAGCGCCTGCATCCGGCGATCAAGGGCGTGTGGGGTGCGCAATCGTCGGGCGCCAACATCGTGTCGTTCAACGCCCGCTCGTTCGAGTCCTACGGCAAGACCGAGCGGCAGGGCGAGAACTCGCCGATCGGGCAGCGCGCCGCCTTTGCGTACACGACCGCGCTGAACCACCTGCTCGGCAAGGACTCGCGCAGCCGGGTGCAGGTGGGCGATGCGTCGACGGTGTTCTGGGCCGACCGCGCAACGGCGTTCTCGACCTTCCTCTCCGACCTGTTCGGCGAAGACAAGGACGACCCCGACCGGGGCGCCCGAACCGCCAAGGCGCTGTTCGAGGCAATGCGAAGCGGCCAGTTGCCGGTGGCCGAGCGCGAGGTGCGCTTCTCGGTGCTCGGCCTGGCGCCCAACGCGGCCCGGATCAGCGTGCGCTTCTGGCTGACGGCCCGCTTCGACGAGCTCGCACCGCGCGTCCTGCAGCATTTCGACGACCTGCGGATCGTGCGGCGATACGACAGCGATCCGGTGACGCCGTCGATCTTCCGGCTCCTCTCCGGCCTGGCGCTGCAGGGCAAGCTGGACAACGTGCCGCCGCGGCTGGCCGGCGAATGGATGCGCACCATCCTGGAAGGCCTGCCCTACCCCGCCGGGCTGCTCAACGCCGCGGTGATCCGCTGCAAGGCCGAGCAGGACGTGACCACGCTGCGCGCCGCGGTGATCAAGGCCTGGCTCAACCGTGACCACCGGCGGCAGCACCCGCAGTTGCCCATCACGCATGCCCACTACAAGGAGACCCTGGACATGGAGCAAGACAACGTGCCGTACCGGCTCGGGCGGTTGTTCGCCGTGCTGGAGCGCATCCAGCAGCAGGCGCAGCCCGGCATCAATGCCACCATCCGCGACCGCTACTACGGCGCCGCCAGCACCACGCCGGTGTCCGTGTTCACGACGCTGCTGCGCCTGAAGAACGCGCACCTCAAGAAGCTGCCCGATGGCCAGGTCGGCTACTTCGAGCGGCTGATCGGCGAAGCCGTCGAGCCGATGTTCGAGTTCCCTCGCCAGCTCACGCTGCCCGACCAGGGCCGCTTCGCGCTCGGCTACTACCACCAGCGCCAGGCCTTCTACGCCCGCAAGGCGGATGCGCCCACCGACCAACCCTCCGCCGACGACACCGCCCCCGCAAAGGCCTGACCATGCCCCTGAACCACCGCTACGACTTCGTGCTGCTGTTCGACGTGAAAGACGGCAACCCCAACGGCGACCCCGACGCCGGCAACCTGCCCCGGCTCGATGCCGAAACCGGCCACGGCCTCGTGACCGACGTGTGCATCAAGCGCAAGGTGCGCAACTTCGTCGGCCAGGTCAAGGGCTGCGAATCGCCGTTCAACATCTACGTCAAGGAAAAGGGCGTGCTCGAGCGCACGCACCGCGAGGCCTACAAGGCCATCGGCGCCGAGGCGGAACTCGGTGACGACGCGAAGGACGCCAAGGAGGGCAAGGACGCCAAGAAGAAGCGCAAGGGCAGCGAAGACAGCGTCAGGCTCGCGCGCGACTGGATGTGCACGCACTTCTTCGACGTGCGCACCTTCGGTGCCGTGATGTCCACCGGCGTCAACTGCGGGCAGGTGCGCGGGCCGGTGCAGATCACCTTCGCGCGGTCCGTCGACCCGATCGTCGCCAGCGAGCATTCCATCACCCGCATGGCCGTCGCCACCGAAGCCGAATCCGAGAAGCAGGAGGGCGACAACCGGACGATGGGCCGCAAGCACACGGTGCCCTACGGCTTGTACGTGGCGCACGGCTTCGTGTCGTCGTTCCTCGCGCAGCAGACCGGCTTCGGCGAAGACGACCTGCAGCTTCTCTGGCAATCGCTGGAGAACATGTTCGAGCACGACCGATCTGCGGCGCGCGGCGAGATGTCGACCCGTGGCCTGTACGTGTTCGAGCACGCCAGCGAGCTGGGCAATGCCCACGCGCATGAACTCTTCAAGCGGATCTCGACCCGCAAGCGTGTGGATGTGCCTCGCGACTTCGACGACTACGACGTGACGGTCGACGATGTTGGCCTGCCAGAGGCGGTCCGGCTGGTCCGCCGGCTCGGGTGACGAAGGCTGCGGCCCTGGACCCGCCCGACCCTCTCCCGCTCTCCGCCCTCCAGCACTGGGCCTACTGTCCGCGCCAGTGCGGGTTGATCCACCTCGAACAGGCGTTCGACGACAACCTGCACACACTGCGCGGGCAGGCGGTGCACGCGCTGGTGGACCAGCCGGGGATGGAATTGCGGCGCGGCCTGCGCATCGAGCGTGCGCTGCCGGTCTGGAGCGACTCGTTGGGGCTGATCGGCAAGGCCGATGTCGTCGAGTTCGAGCCTGACGGCACGCCGTACCCCGTGGAATACAAGCACGGCTCGCGGCACAAGGCGGCCGAAATCGCCGCCTGCGACGACCTTCAGCTCGCCGCCCAGGCCCGCTGCCTCGAGGAGATGACCGGGCGGCCGGTCGTCGAGGGCGCGATCTTCTACGCCACCTCGCGCCGCCGCCGGGTGGTGCCGATCGGCGCCGAACTCGGTGCGGCCGTCGTGCAGACCGCCGCGGCCGTGCGCGACATGCTCGCCTCCGGCCGCCTGCCGCCGCCGACCACCGACGCGCGGCGCTGCAAGGGCTGCTCGCTGCGCGAGCGCTGCCAGCCCGAAGCGATGGCCCGGCTGCGGGATGGCCTGGCCGACGGCGACGCCTTCGATCCCGACGCCTGACTCGACACCGCAATGCAGCTCCTGAACACGCTGTACGTCACCCTGCCCGACAGCCACCTGCGGCTCGACAACGACACGCTGCGCGTCGAGGTGGAGCGCGAGACCCGCCTGCGCGTGCCGCTGCATCACCTGCAGGCCGTCGTCTGCTTCGGCCACGTCGGACTCAGCGCTCCCCTGATGCACCGGCTTGCCGACGACGGTGTGGCACTCGTGCTGCTCGATGCCAACGGCCGCTTCAAGGCACGCCTGGAAGGTGGCACCGGCGGCAACGTACTGCTGCGGCAGGCACAGCATCAGCGGGCCTTCGACGGACCGTTCACGCTCGCGCTGGCCCGCACGATCGTCGCCGGCAAGCTGAAGAATCAGCGCCAGGTGCTGCTGCGCGGCGCACGGGAGGCCCGGCAACCGGATGACCAGAGCGTGCTGGCACGCACCGCGCTCGATCTGGAGGCCAGCCTTCGCGCCCTGCCCGGCACGGCCACGCTGGACGCCGTCCGCGGCGTCGAAGGCGAGGCCGCGCGGGGCTACTTTGCTGCGCTGAACCGGCTGGTGCGCCCGGAACTGCGCGACCGTTTCGCGATGGACGGACGCACGCGCCGCCCGCCGCGCGACCGGATGAACGCCCTGCTGTCGTTCTTCTATTCGATGTGGATGAACGACTGCCGCTCCGCCTGCGAGACCGCCGGACTGGACCCGCAGGTCGGCTTCCTGCACGCACTGCGCCCCGGGCGCGCCGCCCTGGCGCTCGACCTGATGGAGGAGTTCCGCCCGTTCGCCGACCGTCTGGCGCTGACGCTGATCAACCGAGCGCAGATCGGCCCGGGCGACTTCGTCGAACGCGAGGGCGGCGCCGTGCTGCTGGACGGCGATGCACGCAAGGCCGTCGTCGTGGCGTACCAGGAGCGAAAGCAGGACGCCCTCACGCACCCGCTGCTGGCCGAGTCGATTCCGCTGGGCGTGGTGCCGCTGGTCCAGGCGCGGCTGCTCGCACGCCATCTGCGAGGCGACACCGACCTGTACCCGCCCTTCCCGATCAAGTGAAGGGCCAACGCGCATGCTCGTCATCGTCTGCTACGACGTGAACACCGAAACCCGCGCCGGCCGGCGCCGCTTGCGGCGCGTCGCCAAGGTGTGCGAGGCCACCGGCCAGCGGGTTCAGAAGTCGGTGTTCGAATGCCAGGTGGATCTGGCGCAACTCGAAGCGCTGGAGCGCAGGCTCCTCGCCGAGATGGACCTCGACAGCGATTGCCTGCGCCTGTACCGCATGGCCGACACGCGCGGCTGCGAAGTGCGTGAGCACGGCAAGTTCAAGGCCACCGACTTCGACGCCCCGCTGGTCCTATGATTTCCGCGCGGACCTGAAGCGCACGTGCAACGCGTGCGGGGTCCGCGCGACGCGCAAGTGCCTGTCGATGAACGGGTTCATGTCTTTCACCGGTCGAGAGCCCCCGGTCTCTGCCAAGAGATCCGGTGGGTTCGCGCGGGTGCACGGAATTGACCTGTGCTGTCGGCGGGTTGCGAGCGCGGAGTCGCGCACCGGGAAACTGGTGCGCGTGGATTGAAACCAGCTGATGGGCTCGGTCGGCAACGGCACCTACGGTCGCGCACCGGGAAACTGGTGCGCGTGGATTGAAACGACATGGTGGCGGTCGGCGTCCGCGGCGGCTCGACCGTCGCGCACCGGGAAACTGGTGCGCGTGGATTGAAACAATTTGAAAGCCGTTTCGTCGCTGACCGTCGCCGGGTCGCGCACCGGGAAACTGGTGCGCGTGGATTGAAACAGCGTGACGCCGACGCAGAACGAGGGCGGGATCTGTCGCGCACCGGGAAACTGGTGCGCGTGGATTGAAACCCGCGAACCGGAGGCGATCTGCCAGACACGTGACGTCGCGCACCGGGAAACTGGTGCGCGTGGATTGAAACGTTGTTCGCGGCATGGGAGAACGGCGGGAAAGGCGTCGCGCACCGGGAAACTGGTGCGCGTGGATTGAAACACGGCTGTGCAATCCAGCACCGGGCATTCCCACGTCGCGCACCGGGAAACTGGTGCGCGTGGATGAAACTGCACGGTTCTGACCTCGCGCGCGCGGAAACGTCGCGCACCGGGAAACTGGTGCGCGTGGATTCGAAACAAGTTTCCGCCGCTGATATCGCCGGTCTACAGTGTCGCGCACCGGAGAGCTGGTGCGCGTGGATTCAAACGCCGACCGGGCGGCGCAACGCGCGGTAGTCGCGGTCGCGCACCGGGAAACTGGTGCGCGTGGATTGAAACAACGGGACGCATGCCGGCGCGGTCGTCGCGATCGGTCGCGCACCGGGAAACTGGTGCGCGTGGATTGAAACGCCACCTCGCGTTCGAACTCGACCGTGACGGCGTGCGTCGCGCACCGAGCTGGTGCGCGTGGATTGAAACTCGCGCACCACCCCGATCGCCCCCTTCGCCGACGGTCGCGCACCGGGAAACTGGTGCGCGTGGATTGAAACAAACGCAAACCCCAGCCGGCGCGCGAAGCGCTTGGGTCGCGCACCGGGAAACTGGTGCGCGTGGATTGAAACTCCACGTCACTCGGCGTGAGCGATCCGCCCTTGCGTCGCGCACCGGAAGCCTGGTGCGCGTGGATGAAAACACGTCCGACTGCTGCCGGTGCTCAATGCGGCGTGTCGCGCGCCGGGAAAGCTGGTGCGTGGATTGAAACCGACCTTGATCGACGACCGCAGCAACTGCCGACTTGTCGTCGCGCACCGGGAAACTGGTGCGCGTGGATTGAAACCTTGCCCGTCTTGAGCCAGCAGATGACCACACCGATGTCGCGCACCGGGAAACTGGTGCGCGTGGATTGAAACTACAAGACGCCGCGCTGGCTATGTCACCGGCGTCGCGCACCGGGAAACTGGTGCGCGTGGATTGAAACCGCGCGCTGTATCCGACGCACATGGCGTTACCGGTCGCGCACCGGGAAACTGGTGCGCGTGGATTGAAACGCCGAGCTGCGCTTCGCCAGCAGCCTGCCTGCCGTGCGCACCGGGAGAGCTGGTGCGCGCGGATGAAACCCCGACCTGCGCGCCGCGGTCGATGCCAAAACGAGCGTCGCGCACCGAACTGGTGCGCGTGGATTAAAGCCGGAGCGGTTGCACGCCCGGCTGAACCCCGCAAGGTCGCGCACCGGGAAACTGGTGCGCGTGGATTGAGAACACCGAGATGATGCGCGCGCGCCGCAACTGCTGCGTCGCGCACCGGGAAACTGGTGCGCGTGGATTAGAACTGCGACGACCGGATCACGGCCGTCAGAACTACAGTCGCGCACCGGGAAACTGGTGCGCGTGGATTGAAACGACCATGAGCCGGGCGTCACGTACCTGATGGCTCGTCGCGCACCGGGAAACTGGTGCGCGTGGATTAAACGCCAACCTCCACGACGACGGGTCGCCGATGCCGCGTCGCGCACCGGGAAACTGGTGCGCGTGGATGAAACGGCACAACGTCGAGTTTGCGCAGGCTGGCGATTGGTCGCGCTGCCGGAAACTGGTGCGCGTGGATGAAACCTGCCCGTTTGCGTCAACGCGCTCGGCGTCGTTTGCGTCAGTTGGACGCGCTACGGCGTCGACGCTGTCGCGCACCGGGAAGCTGGTGCGCGTGGATGAAACTCCGTCAGTTGGACCGCGCGCTGCTGAAAACGACAGTCGCGGACTATCCGCCCTGGGGGAAGCTGGTGCGCGTGGATTGAAACGGCTTGTTCTGCCACACCGTGATCACGTTGTGCGCGTCGCGCACCGGGAAACTGGTGCGCGTGGATTGAAACAAGTGGGCACGTTTGGCACCGCTCCAGTTGCCGGTCGCGCACCGGGAGACTGGTGCGCGTGGATGAAAACGACGTAGCGCCAGACGAGCCACGCGCGGCGTTCGTCGCGCACCGAGAACACGCGTGGTGGTCGCGCGCAAGGCCAGGATGTACTGGTGCGCGTGGATTGAAAACCCGAGTCGCTCCATCACCTCTCGCCGCGCCCTGTCGTCGCGCACCGAAGTGATCGCGTGGATGTACTGCCGTCGCGCACGTCGTACACCGGAAACTGGTGCGCGTGGATTGAAACAAACCGTGGGCACGTTTGGCACCGGGAAACTGGTGCGCGTGGATTCGACGCCCGCCGTGCCGAGCTGGTCGACCGTCGCGCACCGGGAAACTGGTGCGCGTGGATTGAAACCAAAGTGGTGAAGGCAACGCGCGAAGCGTTTGCCGGTCGCGCAGTTCGTCGCGTGGATAACAGGACTGCTGTGCAGCGTAGCGATTAAACGAAGGCTGCTCGCGCCACACGGCTGATGCAGGCAGGGATGTCGCGCACCGGGAAACTGGTGCGCGGATTGGTTGAGCCACGTGGACGGGTGCGGGATGTACTGTCGTCGCATCGCGTGGATGAAATCTCTCGCCTCGCCTTCCTCGCGGCTCGTGAGTCGCGCACCAGGAAACTGGTGCGCGTGGATTGAAACCAGTTGCTCGACGCAAGAACATCCACGCCACGGTCGCGCTGTGCGCGTGGATTGAAACCACTCCAAGGCGACGATCTGGAAAGACCCGGTGACGTCGCGCACCGGGAAACTGGTGCGCGTGGATTGAAACGACGCCGATCTGGGCCCGGAAGATCGCCCGCTGAGTCGCGCACCGGGAAACTGGTGCGCGTGGATTGAAACGAGCAGCCGTCGCGCAATCTCCGCCCACTGCACCGTCGCGCACCGGGAAACTGGTGCGCGTGGATTGAAACAACCGCCGACGCGTAGCCTGGAGCAGAATGCCCGCGTCGCGCACCGGGAAACTGGTGCGCGTGGATTGAAACATGTCCGGCTGGACGCCCGCCCCATGGGCGCCGGTCGCGCACCGGGAAACTGGTGCGCGTGGATTGAAACTGGGGAATGCCGCATGAATTGCATCGATCAAGTCGTCGCGCACCGGGAAACTGGTGCGCGTGGATTGAAACTCGGTCAGCGCGGCGACGGCTTGTGCCTCGGCCGTCGCGCACCGGGAAACTGGTGCGCGTGGATTGAAACCGCCTCTTCGGCGTTGTCGGGATCGGTCAGGTAGGTCGCGCACCGGGAAACTGGTGCGCGTGGATTGAAACCGATGACCGTGATGTCGGTATTGCCGAAATACGGTCGCGCACCGGGAAACTGGTGCGCGTGGATTGAAACGTCGGTGACGCCCGGGCCGAGTTCGCCCGGCTGATGTCGCGCACCGGGAAACTGGTGCGCGTGGATTGAAACGACTCGTTCCTGAGCAACGGCCAGTCACAGCTCTGTCGCGCACCGGGAAACTGGTGCGCGTGGATGAAACAACCTCGGACCGGATGGCTGGCGTCAGGGTCGCTGTCGCGCACCGGGAAACTGGTGCGCGTGGATTGAAACGCAGTGATCGACGGGCTGAAGGCCTCGCAGTCCAAGTCGCGCACCGGAAACTGGTGCGCGTGGATTGAAACCCGACCAGGTCGACCGAGAAGCGAGGATCGACCGGTCGCGCGCCGGAAACTGGTGCGCGTGGATTGAAACGGCGAACCAGTCATCCGCCTCGGTCCTCACGCTGGTCGCGCACCGGGAAACTGGTGCGCGTGGATTGAAACGTCGGCCGGTTGCTCTGCAGCGAGAGCTGCCGCAGTCGCGCACCGGAAACTGGTGCGCGTGGATTGAAACGTCCATGTGTTGCTCCCAGGGTCCAGGGTTGCGGGTCGCGCACCGGGAAACTGGTGCGCGTGGATTGAAACACCGGAAGAGGTGGCGAACCTCAGCCCGGTGAAACCGTCGCGCACCGGGAAGCTGGTGCGCGTGGATTGAAACCCGAAGTGCACGGCCTGAAACTCCGGCCCACTGCCGTCGCGCACCCAGGACACTGGTGCGCGTGAATTGAAACTGCACCGCGGTGTGGCTGCACCCGTACTTCGCGGTCGCGCACCGGGAAACTGGTGCGCGTGGATTGAAACTGCAATGGCTCGGCGCTGCCGAGTCGCACGACGCCGGTCGCGCACCGGGAAACTGGTGCGCGTGGATTGAAACCAGAGCTACGCCGAGTTCGCGGCCGGCGACAACTCGTCGCGCACCGGGAAACTGGTGCGCGTGGATTGAAACTCCGAGAGGGGCGCCGGTTTCGTCGCCCCAGTGATGTCGCGCACCGGGAAACTGGTGCGCGTGGATTGAAACGCGTCGGACGAATTCCGGACGCTCGACGCTCCCGGTCGCGCGCCGTGAAACCGGTGCGCGTGGACTGAATCGCTACAACGACCGCTGCCGCCCTCGGACGCGCGGTGTCATGCGTCGAAACTTCGGCGCGCACGTGGCTTGCCCACGGGCGGCGCCACGTCCGCACTCGCGCTCGTAAAGCGTGCTGCTCGACGCCCCCACCGTAAGGATCCCCGCCCCTCCCCGACTCCAGCAGGTCCGCGCAAAACGCCGGTGCCTGCAGCCCGGTGCATGCCGGCGCCAGGTTCTCCTTCCCCGCTCCATCCCCGTTCGTCCCGACGACGCTGCCCACCCCACCGTGGGCAGGCGCAGGGCGACCGTGCGCGCCTCGCCGGCGCGATCCACTTCGAGGAGTTTCGACATGCAAGATCTCTCACGCCGCCGCTTCGGCACCCGCCTCGTCGCCGCCGGTGCGGCCGCCGTCTCGGCCACCGCCGTCACCACCGCCGCGGTGCTGCCCGGCCTCGCTCACGCCGGCACCGATTCCGACCCCAACCACGACTCGCGGTACGACGACGACGACCTGCGCCCGGGCCGCGTCTACACCAGCACCAACGCCGCCGCCGGCAACGAGCTGCTGGTGTTCGCCCCGGCGCGCGATGGCAGCCTCGCGCTCGTGCAGCGCGTGTCGACCGGCGGCCTCGGCAGCGGCGCCGGCCTCGGCTCGCAGGGCGCGGTGACGCTGTCTGGCGACGGCCGCCACCTGTTCGTGGTCAACGCCGGCAGCAACACCGTGTCGACCTTCGCGCTCGGCCGCAACGGGGCGGTGCTGGCCTCGGCCGTCGATGCCGGCGGGCTGGGGCCGACCAGCGTGACCGAGCACGACGGCCGGGTGTACGTGCTCAACGCCGGCGGCAACGGCAACGTGGCCGGCTTCCGTCTGCGCCGCGGCGGCGAACTGCAGCCGCTGGCGGACGGCATTCGCCCGCTGTCGGCGGCCGGCGGCACCGCGCCGGCGCAGGTCGGCTTCGGGCTGGACGGCGAGGTGCTGGTCGTCACCGAGCGCAACACCAACCGCCTGTCGAGCTGGCGCGTGCGGCGCGATGGCAGCCTGGGCGCGATCGTCGGCACGCCCTCGTCGGGCCCGACGCCCTTTGGCTTCGCATTCAACCGGCGTGACCACCTGATCGTCTCCGAAGCCTTCGGCGGCGCGGCCGGGGCGAGCGCGGTGTCGTCCTACCGCTTCGACGAACGCTCGCCGGACGTGCCGCGGCTGGTCAGCGGCTCGGTACCGACCACGCAGACCGCCGCCTGCTGGATCGCGGTGTCGGCGGACGGCCGCACGGCCTATGCGGGCAACGCCGGCAGTAACTCGGTCAGCAGCTACCGCATCGCGCGCGACGGCCGCCTGACCCTGGCGCAGGCCGTCGCCGGCAGCACCGGCGCCAACGCCGGCGTCACCGACCTGGCGATTCCGCCGGGCGGCCGACGGGTGTACGTGCTGGCGCCGCGCGGGCAGCGCATTGCAGCGTTCCGGCCGGGGGCCGACGGCATGCTCGAAGCGCTGGGCGCCGCGAGCGGCCTGCCCGCAGGCTGTGCCGGGCTGGCGGCCGACTGATCGCCCGTTCAGCGCCCCGCTCAGCGCTCGCTCAGCGCCCCGCTCAGCGCCCCGCTCAGCGCCCCGCTCAGCGCTCGCTCAGCGCCCGGCCATCGCCGCCATCGCCTCGCGCATCTCCTGCGGCGTCACGTCGCGCTGGTGGGTGGCGAGCGACCAGCGGTGGCCGAACGGATCCTCGAGCTGCGCGTAGCGGTCGCCCCAGAACATGTCCGACGCCGGCATCGTCACCTTGGCGCCGGCGGCCACCGCTTGCGCCAGCGTGGCGTCGACGTCGGGCACGTACAGGTGGATCACGACCGGCGAGCCGCCCAGCGCCTTCGGGCCGCGCATGCCGCAGTCGACGGCCTCGTCGACCAGCATCAGCGGCGAATCGCCGATGCGCACCATCGCGTGCATCAGCCCGCCGTTCGGCCCGGGCATCCGGACTTCTTCGACCGCGCCGAACGCGGCGACGTAGAAGCCGATCGCGTCGGCGGCACCGGCGCAAATCAGGTGCGGGGTGAGCGAGTGCATGCCGGGGGGAATCGGCGAAACCTCGGTGTTGGCCATCATGAATCTCCGCAAACGGGTGGATGGAACGGCATCGGCTGGCCCGCTCGCGGGCGCCTCCTGGCCGCTGGCGGCGCCAGCGGCGCCGTCTCATCGATACGACGAGGCAGTCGACCGCTTTTCGACGCCGATCGCCCCGGTAGAAACCCGTGTCGGAACCGGTGCGCGGCGACGATCGCCGGCGCCGCGGCGGCGTGTCAGCGCGTGCGCCGCGCCTTCGGTTTCGGCTTCGCGGCCGCGCGGGCCGTCACCGCCTTGCCGGACCACAGATCCATCAGCGTGCGCGCGCCCTCGGCCTGCATCCTGCCCGTCTGGCGCTTCGCCTCGGCCATCGCGTGGCCGCGCGCGCTGCCCATCACGCGGTTGGCGGAACTGAGCCACAGGCTTATGAACGGGTTCTTCATCGGTGCTTCCAGTCGGGTGATTCGGATCGGGCGAGCTTGCGCCCTCCCGGCCGCCCGGCGCGTCAGCGATGAACGCGGGTGGGCGTGGTCCCCGTCCTACAGCTCGCGGTGCGCCACCGCCTGGAAGCAATCGCCGTCGACGCGCCCGGGTCCGTTCATCCGCGTGCCGTCGCCGGCGCGTCCCCTTGGGGCACCGCGCGCACCAGCTCGCCGCGCTCGAAGAAGGCCTGCAGGTTGTCGAACACCAGGTCGGCCATGGCCTGGCGGGTCTCGGTCGTGCCGCTCGCGATGTGCGGCAGCAGCACCACGTTTTCGAGGCCGATCAGCGCCTGCGGCACTTGCGGCTCGTGCTCGAACACGTCGAGCCCGGCGCCGGCAATGCGCCCCTGCACCAGTGCGTCCACCAGCGCCGGCTCGTCGATCACCGTGCCGCGCGACACGTTGACCAGGAAGCCGGCCGGCCCGAGCGCGTCGATCACCTCGCGTGACACCAGGTGCCGCGTCGACGCGCCGCCGGCCGCGGCCACCACGAGGAAGTCCGCCCAGCGCGCCAGTTCGGCGGGCGAACGCTGGTAGGCATAGGGCACGTCGGCCAGCGGGTTTCGGTTCGAGTAGGCGATCTCCATGTCGAAGCCGGCGGCGCGCCTCGCGATGGCCCGCCCGATCCGCCCGAGGCCGAGGATGCCCAGGCGCTTGCCGCTGACGCGCGTGGCGAGGCGGAAGCGCCCGTTCAGCCAGTCGCCGCGGCGCAGAAAGCGTTCGGCCGCGCTGACGCCGCGCCCCACGTCGAGCACCAGCGCAAAGGCCAGGTCGGCCACGCAATCGTTCAGCACGTCGGGCGTGTAGCCGACGGCGATGCCGCGTGCCGCCGCGCGTGCCGTGTCGATCTTGTCGAAGCCGACGCCGAAGCTGGAGACCACCCGCAGCGCCGGCAGCGCGTCGAGCAGCGCGGCATCGGCGCCGAACGGCGCGGAGGTGACCAGGCCGACGAATCCGGCACCGTGATCGCGCAGGAAGGCCGCGCGGTCGGGCCCGTCCGGCAGGCGCTGCAGATCGTGGTGGGCGGCGAGCCGCGCTTCGAGCGCCGGCAGCAGGGGGCCGTTCTGGAGGATGCGGTGGGTCATGGTGTGGTTCCGGTGGCGCCGAATTCGGCATGCTCGCGCGTCCAGGCGAGTGCCTGCTCGCTCAGGCTCACGCCCAGGCCCGGCCGGGTGGGCACGCGCATGCGCCCGTTGTGGATTTCCAGGCGCTCGTTGAACAGCGGTTCGAGCCAGTCGAAATGCTCGACCCAGGGCTCGGTCGGGTACGCCGCCGCGAGATGCACGTGCAGTTCCATCGCGAAGTGCGGCCCCAGCATCAGCCCGGCCTGCTCCGCCTGCGCGGCGATCTTCAGGAACGGGGTGATGCCGCCCACGCGCGGCGCGTCGGGCATCAGATAGTCGGCGGCGCGGTGGCGGATCAGCTCGCCGTGCTCGGCGGCGCTGGTCAGCATCTCGCCGGTGGCGATCGGCGTGTCGAACTGGGCCGCCAGCGCGGCGTGGCCTTCGTGGTCGTAGGCGTCCAGCGGCTCCTCGATCCACACCAGGTTGAAGGGCTCGAAGGTGCGGCACATGCGCTGCGCGGTCGGCCGGTCCCATTGCTGGTTGGCGTCGACCATGATCGGCACGGCGTCGCCGAGGTGGCGGCGCACCGCCTCGACGCGGCGGATGTCCAGCGCGCCGTCCGGCTGGCCGACTTTCAGCTTGATGCCGCCGATGCCGCGCTCGATCGACGCCGAGGCGTTGACCAGGAGCTGCTCCAGCGGCGTGTGCAGGAAGCCGCCCGAGGTGTTGTAGCAGCGCACCGAGTCTCGATAGGCGCCGAGCAGCTTGGCGAGCGAGAGCCCGCCGCGCCGGGCCTTCAGGTCGTACAGCGCCACGTCGAACGCACCGATGGCCTGCGTCGCCATGCCGCTGCGGCCCACCGAGGCGCCGGCCCAGCACAGTTTGTTCCACAGCCGGGCGATGTCGCTCGGGTCCTCGCCGATCAGCGCCGGCGCGATTTCCCGGGCGTGCGCGAACTGCCCGGGCCCGCCGGCACGCTTGGAGTAGCTGAAGCCCAGTCCCTCGTGGCCGTCCGCCGTCCGGATCTCCGCGAACAGCATCGCGATCTCGGTCATCGGCTTCTGGCGGCCGGTCAGCACCTTGGCGTCGCTGATCGGCTGGGCCAGCGGCAGGTAGCAGGAGGACACGCGGATCCAGGCGATCCGGTCGCCCGACACCGTGGCGACACTCATCGCGCGGCGCCGCCCGGCATGGCGTTCTGTGGGGGCGACATCGTCAGTCCAGCTTCACGCCGGCCTTGGCGACGACGGCCGCCCAGTTCTTGCGTTCGACCTCGAAGAAGCGTGCGATGTCGGGCGGCGCCATCGTCGACACCTCGGCGCCCTGGGCGACGAGCTGCTCGCGCACGGCCGGCAGCCGGATCACGCGCAGCAGTTCGGTCGAGATGCGCGCCAGCACCGGCGCCGGCATGCCCTTCGGCGCCATCACGCCCTGCCAGGTGCCCGATTCGAAGCCGGGCAGCGTCTCGGCGATCGTCGGCACGCCCGGCAGCAGCGCCACGCGCGTCGGCTTGGACACGGCCAGGATCTTCAGGCGCTTGGCCTGCACGAACGGCAGCGTGGCCAGCATGCCGTTGATCAGGATGTCGGTCTGGCCGGCGATGGTGTCGTTGATCGCCTGCGAGCCGCCCTTGTAGGGCACGTACTCCCACTTGCCCTGCGTGCGCTCCTGCAACTGGACGCCGGCGAGGTGCGGCGCACTGCCGAGCGCGGTGACGGCAAACGACAGCGGCTTGCGCTTGGACAACTCGATCAGCTCCGTCAGGTTGTTGGCGGGAACCGACGGATGCACCACCAGCAGGTGGGGCGAGTAGGCGAGCATCGCCACGCCCTGCAGGTCGCGCGACGGATCGAACGGAAGCTTGGTGTACACGGCCGGACTGATCGCGAGCGCTCGCACGTCGCACAGCAGCAGCGTGTGCCCGTCGGCCGGCGACTTGGCCACCAGGTCGGCCCCGATGTTGCCGTTGGCGCCCACCTTGTTGTCGACGATCACCGTGGTGCCCAGCGCCTCGGCGAGCGGGTTCGAGATGGCCCGGGCGATGATGTCGGACGACCCGCCGGCGGTGAACGGCACGACGATCCGCACCGGCGTGCCGGACAGGTCGGCACCGGCGGGCGCCGGCGCGGCGACGGCCCCGCCGAACCGGGCACCGGTCATCGCGGCCAGGGTGGACAGCGCGGCGCCGCGGATGATCTGGCGTCGGCTCTTCGAGGTCGTGTGCATGGAGTCTCCTGGAGGGATGGGCTGCGCCTGACATCGTTATCAGGTCGCGGTGATCCGGCGGATCGGCCGGGTGTCGGGCACGGCGGGCGCTGCTCTCCCGGCCGCGGGGCGGGTACAGAGATGTCGGACAACGTACCTCTGATGTGCGATATGGTAACGTTGTCATCGTACCTGTCAAGGGACGACAGCCTGCGACCGGCCCGGCTGTGGGATGCTCGACGTGCCCACCCGCGAGGTCTCTCCCGCCCACCATGCCGCCTCCCGCCCCGCTCCGGCCCGCCACCCTTCACGACGTCGCCCGCGAGGCCGGCGTGTCGCTGATCACCGCGTCGCGCGCGCTGGGCAACCCGTCGGTGGTGTCGGAGAAAACGATCGAGCGGGTGCAGCGCGCGGTCGAGGCCACCGGCTACATCCCGAACCTGCTGGCCGGCGGGTTGAAGTCCAAGCGCAGCCACATGGTGGCGGGGCTGGTGCCGGCCATCTCGGTGGCCCAGTTCCTGCCCACCGTGCAGGCCCTGACCGAGACGCTCGATGCCGCCGGCTACCAGTTGATCCTCGGCCAGAGCGGGTACGACCACGCGCGCGAAGACGCCCTCGTGAACACGATGATCAGCCGCCGGCCCGACGGCATGGTCGTGACCGGTCTCGTGCACTCCGCGAAGGCGCGCGAGCAGCTTCGCCGCCTGGGCATCCCGGTGGTGGAGACCTGGGATCTCAGCGATCGCCCGGTGGACATGCTGGTCGGCTTCTCGCACGTGAAGGTCGGCGGCGCGATCGCCGGCTACTTCCTCGGCAAGGGCTGGAACCGGCTCGCCATCGCCACCGGCGACGACCACCGCGGCTCGATGCGGCGCGACGGCTTCCTCGCCACCGTCGGCCGCGAGCTGCCGATCGCCGTGGTGCCAGCGCCCAGCAGCCTGGAGCTCGGCCGCCGGGCGATGTCGGAACTGCTGCAGAAGGACCCCGGCCTGCGCGCGATCTACTGCAGCTCGGACCAGCTCGCGCAGGGCGTGATCGTCGAGGCACTGGCGCGCGGGATCCGCGTGCCCGAGGACGTGGCGGTGTGCGGCTTCGGCGATGCCGACTTCGCCGCCCACATGGTCCCGACGCTGACCACCGTGCACGTCGACGGCGTCGCCATCGGCCGGCACGCCGCGCGGCTGATCCTGCAGCGCTGCCGCGGCGAGCCGGTCGAGCAGCGCATCATCGACGTCGGCTTCCGCATCGTCGAACGCGAGTCGACCGGCGGCGGCGGCGGCTGAGTTCCGCCGCCCGCGGAATTGCTGCGGCCTTCCTACGGCCTGTCCGCGGCCGGCACCTGCCACTCGCACGCCGCCAGCCCGCTGCCGTCGCGCAGCACGAACTCGCGGAACGCGGCGCTCAGCCCGCCGAGCTGGCTGTCGCGGCGGTGCAGCAGGCACCAGTCCAGCCATTTCGGCATGTCGACGACGTCGAGCACCACCATGCGGCGGGCGGCCAGCTCCACCTGCACCGCGTGCGCCGACATGAAGCTGATGCCCATGCCGGCCATCACCGCCTGCTTGACCGTCTCGTTGCCGGCCAGCTCGATCGTCACGTTCACCTGCACCGATTGCGACTGCAGCAGGTGCTCCAGGAACTGCCGCGTCGACGAACCCGCCTCGCGGAAGATGAACGGCTCGCTGCGCAGCCGGCTCCACGGGATGCGCGTGTCGCCGGCGAGCGCATGGCCGGGTGCCGCGACGATCACGTGCGGGTGCCGCGCGAAGGCCTCCGCCTCCACGTCGGCCTCGCCGGGCGGGTGGCCGGCGATCGCGACGTCGATGCGGTGGTCGGACAGCATGCCCAGCACCTCGTCGCGCCGCGCGACCGAAAGCTTGAAGGTCACGCCCGGCGTGCGCCGCTGGAACTCCATCAGCAGCCGCGGCGCGAAGTAGTTCGCCGTCGACACCACGCCCAGGTGCAGGTGCCCGGCCGTGCCGCTGCGCACGCTGGACAGCGACTCCTCGGCGATGCGCACCTGCTCCAGGATGCTGCGCGCATGCCGCAGCAGCATCGCACCGGCGGCGGTGAGGTCCATGCGCCGGCCCTGGCGCACGGTGAGCGCCACGCCGGCATCGGCCTCCAGCTGGCGCATCAGCATCGACACCGCCGGCTGCGTGATGCCCAGCGCGTCGGCCGCGCCGGAGTAGCTGAGCGTGTCGGCGACGGCATCGAACACCTGGAGCTGGCGCAGGCTGAGGTTCTTCATCGGGGCGTCGTCAGGGTGTTCTCGGGAGGGCTCGTCGCGGCAGTCGGGTGCCCGGCACACGCCCGGACGGGGACTTTCCCGGGCGCGGACGCGGTATCGGCGCCTCATGCCGCCTCGATCTCCCGGGGAGCCCCGCACCGAACCGTCGAACTATAAGGCGACCTGATCGGCTTCATAAGTCTGGCGGCATTGAGCTTAGGGAAGCCGGTCCCTACAGTCCGCCCACCTTCCGACAGGACACGACGATGACGCCTCCCCGACCGACCCTGCCCTTCCCCGCCTGGGACGACGCCCGCGCCGCGGCGCTGGACGAACCGGGACGGTTGCTGTACCGCTCGAACCTGCTCGGCTCGGACCTGCGCATCACCAACTACGGCGGCGGCAACACCTCGGCCAAGATCACTCAGCGCGACCCATTGACCGGCGCCGACACCCCGGTGCTGTGGGTCAAGGGCTCCGGCGGCGACCTCGGCTCGATGAAGCTCGACGGCTTCTCGACCCTGTACCTCGACAAGCTGAACGCGCTGAAGGACCTGTACCGCGGGTTGGCGCACGAGGACGAGATGGTCGGCTACCTGCCGCACTGCACCTTCAACCTGAACCCGCGCGCGGCCAGCATCGACACCCCGCTGCACGCCTACCTGCCCTACGCCCACGTCGACCACATGCACCCGGACGCGGTGATCGCGATCGCCGCGACGGCCGACGGCGAGCGCATCACGCAGCAGGTGTTCGAGGGCCAGGTCGGCTGGCTGCCGTGGCTGCGGCCCGGCTACGAACTCGGCCTGCGGCTCGCCGCCTACGTGGCCGCGCACCCGGGGCTGCGCGGCCTGGTGCTCGGCGGGCACGGCCTGTTCACCTGGGGCGACGACGCCAAGCGCTGCTACGAGAACACGGTGGGCGTGATCGCCCAGGCGCAGGCCTGGCTGCAGCGCGAGCGCACGGCGCGCAAGTCGGTCGCGTTCGGCGGCGCGAAGCACGAGCCGCTGGCCGACGACGCGGCCGAGGCCACCTTGGCGCGCGTGCTGCCGGTGCTGCGCGGGCTGGCCTCGCGCTCGGGCCACAAGCTGGCGCACGTGGATCGCCAGCCGGCGGTGATGGAGTTCGTCGACAGCCGCGAGCTGGAGCCGCTGGCGGCGCTCGGCACGAGCTGCCCGGACCACTTCCTGCGCACCAAGATCCGCCCGCTGATCCTCGACGAGGCCACCTGGCGCCTCGAAGGCGCGGCGCTGGCGCAGGCGATCGACGCCAGGCTCGACGCCTACCGGGCCGACTACGCCGCGTATTACGAACGCTGCAAGCGCCCCGACAGCCCGGCGCTGCGCGACCCGAACCCGGTGATCGTGCTGCTGCCGCGCATCGGCATGGTCTCGCTGGCCCGGGACAAGGCCACCGCGCGCATCGCCGGCGAGTTCTACGTCAACGCGATCAACGTGATGCGCGAGGCCAGCGCGATCGACCGCTACGTCGGCCTGCCGGAGCAGGAAGCCTTCGACATCGAATACTGGCTGCTCGAGGAAGCCAAGCTGCAACGCATGCCCAGGCCCAAGCCGCTGGCCGGCAAGGTGGCGCTCGTGACCGGCGGCGCCGGCGGCATCGGCCAGGCGATCGCCCGGCGCATGCTGGCCGACGGCGCCTGCGTGGTGCTGGCCGACATCGACAGCGCCGCGCTGGAGAGCGTGGGCGCCGAGCTGGGCCGGGCGCACGGGCGCGACGTGGTGCGCGGCGTGCGCTGCGACGTGACCCGCGAGGACAGCGTGATCGCCGCCTTCGACCGCGCCGCGCTGGAGTTCGGCGGCGTCGACATCCTGGTCAGCAATGCCGGCATCGCCTCGGCCGCGCCGATCGAGGAGACCACGCTCGAACTCTGGAACCGCAACCAGAGCATCCTCGCGACCGGCTACTTCCTGGTCGGCCGCGAGGCGTTCAAGCAGATGAAGGCGCAGGGCCTGGGCGGCTCGATCGTGATGATCGCCAGCAAGAACGGCATGGTGGCAAGCAACCAGGCCACCGCCTACTGCGCCGCCAAGGCGGCCGAGATCCAGCTCAGCCGGAGCTTCGCGCTCGAGGGCGCGCCGCTGGGCATCCGCTCCAACGTGGTCAACCCCGACGCGGTGATCCGCGGCTCGAAGATCTGGACCGGCCAGTGGAGCCAGGAGCGCGCCGCCGCCAACAAGGTCAGCGAGGAAGACCTCGAGGCCTTCTACCGCGACCGCTCGATGCTCAAGCGCAGCGTCTTCCCCGAAGACATCGCCGAGGCCACCTACTTCTTCGCCGCCGACCACCTGAGCGCCAAGTCGACCGGCAACATCCTGAACGTCGACGCGGGCAACCTCGCCGCGTTCACGCGCTGAACGATCGTCACGCAAGGCCACCGCCATGAGCCAACTGATCGACCCGAACCTGATCGCCGCGCACAACGACAAGCTGGCGCGCCACGTCCGCCACGACTACGAGCACCTGGGCGAGCAGCTCGCGCGCCGCGGCATCGACATCGACGCGGTGCGCCGCCAGGTCGCGGCCTTCGGCGTCGCGATCCCGAGCTGGGGCGTGGGCACCGGCGGCACGCGCTTCGCGCGCTTCCCCGGCCGCGGCGAGCCGCGGAACGTGTTCGACAAGCTGCAGGACTGCGGCGTGATCCAGCAACTCGCGCGCGCCACGCCCACCGTGTCGCTGCACATCCCCTGGGACCGCTGCAGCGACTATGCCGAGCTGCGCCAGGCGGCGGCGGCCCGCGGCCTGGCCTTCGACGCGATGAACTCCAACACCTTCTCCGACCAGAAGGGCCAGGCGCACAGCTACAAGTTCGGCAGCCTGACGCATGCCGACGCGGCCACCCGCGCGCAGGCGGTCGAGCACAACCTGGAGGTGATCGAGATCGGTCGCCAGCTCGGCAGCCGCGCGCTGACGGTGTGGATCGGCGACGGCGCCAACTTCCCCGGGCAGCAGCATTTCCGCCGCGCCTTCGATAGATACCTGGAGAGCACGCGCCAGATCTACGCCGCGCTGCCGGCCGACTGGCGCATGTTCCTCGAGCACAAGATCTGCGAGCCGGCGTTCTACGCCACCGTGATCCAGGACTGGGGTTCGAGCTACCTCGCCGCCAGCGCGCTGGGGCCGCAGGCGCAGTGCCTGGTCGACCTCGGCCACCACGCGCCGAACGTCAACATCGAGATGATCGTCGCCCGGCTGATCGGCGCCGGCAAGCTGGCCGGCTTCCACTTCAACGACAGCAAGTACGGCGACGACGACCTCGACGCCGGCAGCGTCGCGCCGTACCGGCTGTTCCTGGTGTTCAACGAGCTGGTGGCCGCGGCGCACGAGCGCGTCGCCGGCTTCGACCCGGCCTACATGCTCGACCAGAGCCACAACGTGACCGACCCGATCGAGAGCCTGATGAGCAGCGCCGGCCAGGTGCAGCGCAGCTACGCGCAGGCGCTGCTGGTCGACCGCGCGGCGCTCGACGCGGCGCAGGACGCCAACGACCCGCTGGTCGCGTCGCAGTTGCTCAAGCGCGCCTTCGAGACCGACGTGACGCCGCTCCTGCAGCGCGTGCGCCAGGACGCCGGCGGCGCGATCGACCCGATCGCCGCCTACCGCGCGAGCGGCTACCGCGCGCGCGTGGCCGAGGAGCGGCCGGCCGCCACGGGCGGCTCCGGCGGCATCGTCTGACGCGCGAGACCCCCCATCCATCGCGCGGCCGCCCGACCGCGCAGGACCCCGACCGGCCCGCCGGGCCGGTCGACACACCACCGACAGGAGACAAACCCATGACCCAACGCCGCTCGACCCTGATCGCCGCCGCCGTCATTGCCGCCACCGCCGCCTTCGCCCAGCCCGCGCTCGCGGCCGACAAGATCGCGCTGGTCGTCAAGAGCCTGGGCAACGGCTTCTTCGATGCCGCCCACCAGGGCGCGCAGGAAGCCGCCAAGGAGCTCAAGGACGTCGAGATCATCTACACCGGCCCGGCCAAGGCCACCGCCGAGGGGCAGATCGAGATCATCAATTCGCTGGTCGCGCAGAACGTGAAGGCGATCGTGATCTCGGCCAACGACCCGGACGCGCTGGTGCCCTCGCTGAAGAAGGCGATGGCGCGCGGCATCAAGGTGATTTCCTTCGACTCGGGCGTCAAGAAGGAAGGCCGGCAGATGCACCTGAATCCGTCGTCGAACGCGCTGATCGGCGAGAAGCTGGTCAAGATGACGCAGGACGCGATCGGCCCGAAGGGCGAGATCGCCGTGCTGTCGGCCACCGCGCAGGCGACCAACCAGAACATCTGGATCGACGAGATGAAGAAGGTGCTGGCGCAGCCGGCCTACTCCGGGCTGAAGCTCGTCAGCGTGGTCTACGGCGACGACCAGACCGACAAGAGCTACCGCGAGGCGCAAGGCCTGTTCAAGAGCTACCCGAACCTGAAGGCGATCGTCGCGCCCACCACCGTCGGCGTGGCCGCCGCGGCCAAGGCGGTGCAGGACGAGAAGAAGGTCGGCACGCTGTTCGTCACCGGGCTCGGGCTGCCGTCGGAGATGGCCGGCCACGTCAAGAGCGGCGCGGTCAAGTCGTTCGCGATCTGGAACCCGATCGACCTCGGCTACTCGTCGATCATGGCGGCGCACCAGTTCATCACCGGCAAGGTCAAGGGCCAGCCGGGCGAAAAGGTGTCGCTGGGCCGCGTCGGCACCGTCACGCTGGACGCGAACAACGAGGCCGCGATGGCCGAGCCGTTCACGTACGACGCGAGCAACGTGGACAAGTTCGCCAAGTTCTTCTGAACCCGGCCGAACCCGCCTGCCACCGACCCCTGATCCACCCGCGGCCCCGATGCGAACCGACCCCTCCCCGCCGCTGCTGACGCTGCGCGGCCTGCACAAGCGCTTCGGGCCGACCCACGCCCTGAAGGGCGTGGACCTCGACCTGGTGCCCGGCGAGGCGCTGGCGCTGATCGGCGAGAACGGCGCCGGCAAGTCGACGCTGGTGAAGGTGCTGACCGGCGTGCACGCGCCCGATGCGGGCGAGATCCGCATCGGCGGCCAGCCGCTGCGCTTCGCGCGGGCGCACGACGCGCAGGCGGCCGGCATCGTCGCCGTGCACCAGGAAACGGTGATGTTCGACGAGCTGAGCGCGGCCGAGAACATCTTCATCGGCCGCCAGCCGATGAAGGGGCCGCGCGGGCTGCGCGTCATCGACTGGGCGGCGATGAACCGCGCCGCGCAGGCGGCGCTGGACCAGGTCGGCGCCGGCTTCGATGCCGCCACGCCGGTCAAGCGGCTGAGCCTGGCGCAGCGCCACCTGATCGAGATCGCCCGCGCGCTGTCGCAGCAGGCGCGGGTGGTGATCCTGGACGAGCCGACGGCGGCGCTGTCGCAGGCCGAGATCCGCGACTTCTACGGCATCGTGCGCGGGCTCAAGCGGCAGGGCGTGGCGGTGCTGTTCATCACCCACAAGTTCGACGAGATCTTCGCCGTCTGCGACCGCTACGTGGTGCTGCGCGACGGTGCGTCGGTCGGCGCCGGCGCGATCCGCGATGCCGACGAGGCCTCGCTGGTGCGCCTGATGGCCGGCCGCGCGATCGAGCAGATCTACCCGCCGCTGGCGGCCGCGCCGGGCGAGGTGGTGATGCAGGTCGGCGGCCTGTCGCACCCGACCGAGTTCGACGGGCTCGGCTTCGAACTGCGGCGCGGCGAGATCCTCGGCTTCTACGGCCTGGTCGGCGCCGGCCGCAGCGAGGCGATGCTCGCGCTGATGGGGCTCAACCCCGCCGCGCAGGGCGAGGTGCGCATCGACGGCCGCCGCATCGACATCCGCCGCCCCGGCGACGCGATCGCCGCCGGCCTGGCCTACGTGCCCGAGGAGCGCCAGCGCCAGGGCGGCATCCTGCCGTTCTCGGTGCGCCACAACATCAGCCTGGCCGCGCTGGCCGGGCCGCCGAACGGCATGCAGGCGCCGCTGTCGCGCGGGCCGTGGCTGTCGGCCTCGCGCGAGGCGTCGCTGGCGGCGCGCATGATCGAGCGGCTGCGCATCAAGACCGCGTCGCAGGACACGCCGCTGTCCGGCCTGTCCGGCGGCAACCAGCAGAAGGTGGTGATCGCGAAGTGGCTCGGGCTGAACCCGCGCATCGTGATCCTCGACGAGCCGACCAAGGGCATCGACGTCGGCGCCAAGCAGGCGGTGTACGAGCTGATCGCCGAGATGGTGGCGCAGGGGCTGGCGGTGATCCTGGTGTCGTCCGAACTGCCGGAGGTGATGCACCTGGCGCACCGCGTGATCGTGATGCGCCGCGGCCGGGCGGTCGGCGAGTTCGCGCACGGGCAGGCGGATGCGGACACGATCGTCGCCGCGGCGTCGGGGCTCGAGCTGCCGCCGCCACCCCCGCTGCCGAGCGTCGAACCTGTCATCGAATTCGGATCCACACCCCGGGAGCTGGCTGCATGAATACGACGGTTTCAACGTGTGCGCGGGCCGGGCGCCCGCCCGCTCCGAAGCCGGCCCGCATCCCCCCGGGGGATCGGCCGACGCACCCGGCGGCCGAGGGGCTGTCATGACGAGGCGCCGGGAATGGGCGCTGCTGGCGATCATCGCGGCGATCGCATTGGCCGTCGGCGCACGGGCGCCGGTGTTCCTCAGCCTGCGCAATGCGCTCGACATCGCCAACGACTCGGCCATCCTCGCGATCCTGGTGATGGGCCAGATGCTGGTGCTGCTGACGCGCGGCGTCGACCTGTCGGTGGCGTCCAACCTGGCGCTGACCGGCATGCTGTGCGCGCTCGCCGGGCGCGCCTTCCCGGGGCTCGGCATCGTGCCGCTGCTGGTGCTGGCGGGTGCCGCCGGGGCGCTGCTGGGCGCGTTCAACGGCTGGCTGATCGTGCGCTTCACGCTGCCGCCGATCGTCGTCACGCTCGGCACGCTGTCGGCCTACCGCGGCGCGATCTTCGTCGCCAGCCGCGGTGCCTGGGTCTCCGACCAGGACATCCACCCCGCCATCAAGGGCCTGCCGCGCGAATCGCTGCTCGGCCTGCCGATGCTGGTGTGGTTCGCCGCCGCGGTGGTGCTGCTGGCCGCCTGGCTGCTGCGCTGGCGCCGCGAGGGCCGCGAGCTGTACGCCTACGGCGGCAACCCGGCGGCGGCGGCGGTGGCCGGCATCCCGGTGGCGCGCCGGCTGATGCTGGCCTACACGCTGTCCGGCGCGCTGGCCGGGCTGGCCGGGCTGCTGTGGGTCGGCCGCTACTCGATCGCCTTCACCGAACTCGCCGCCGGCTACGAGCTGACGGTGATCGCCGCCTGCGTGATCGGCGGCGTCAGCATCGGCGGCGGCGTGGGCAGCGTCGGCGGCGCGCTGCTCGGCGTGCTGTTCATCGGCGTGATCAACGGCGCGCTGCCGGTGATCCAGGTGTCGCCGTTCTGGCAGCAGGCGATCGCCGGCGCGGTGATCCTGGTGTCGGTGGCGCTGAACGCGCGGTCCGAGCGCAGCCCGGGCCGGCAGATCCTCGAACGCGGCTCGTCCGCCCCGGCCGCTGGAGCCCCCGCATGAAGGCACTCGACACCTGGGAGCGCGTGCTGGTCGCGCTGATCGTGCTGCTGTACCTGGGCTTCGGCCTGGGCATCGACGGCTTCCTGTCGCCCTACGCGCTGGCCGACAGCACCTACAACGTCAGCGAGAAGGCGCTGATCGCGCTGGCGATGGCGCTCTTGGTGGTGGCCGGCGAGATCGACCTGTCGATCGCCGCGACGATGGCGCTGGCCTCGATGGCGATGGGCTTCGCGATGAAGGCCGGCGCCGGCCTGCCGCTGATGCTGCTGGCGGCGCTCGCCACCGGCATCGCCTGCGGCGCGCTGAACGGCTGGCTGGTGACGGCCTGGAAGCTGCCTGCCATCGTCGTCACGATCGGCACGCTCTCGCTGTACCGCGGCCTGGCACTCGTGCTGCTCGGCGACCAGGCGATCACCGGCTACCCCGAGCCGCTGGGCACCTGGGGCAACGGCAGCATCGGCGACCTGCTCGGCCTGCCGGCGCTGATCGTGCCGATCGAGTTCGTCGTGATGCTGGTGGCGGCGCTCGGCGTCGGCCTGTTCCTGCACCGCAGCGTGGCCGGCCGGCGCGTCTACGCGATCGGCGCGAACCCGGTGGCGGCGCGCTTCTCCGGCATCTCGGTCGACCGCTACCGCTTCGGCCTGTTCGTATTCGCCGGCGTGATGGCCGCGCTGGCGGCGATCCTGCTGACCGGCCGCATCGGCAGCACCCGGCCGAACCTGGCGCTGGGCTGGGAGCTGGACGCGGTGACGATCGTGATCCTCGGCGGCGTGGCCATCGAGGGCGGCCGCGGCAGCATCGTCGGCACGCTGCTGGCGGCGATGCTGCTGGGCGCGTTCACGTTCGCGCTCGGCATGTTGAATGTGTCGGGCATCGTGATGTCGATGATCGTCGGCGCGCTGCTGATCGTCTCGATGGTGCTGCCCAAGCTGTGGCCGGGCGTGCGGCCCGGCTGGCTGCGCCGCGGTGCGGCCGTGAAGGCCTGAACGCTCAGGATCGGGACACGTCCATGGAAACCATCGCCTTCCGCATGTTCCTGAACCCGGGCCAGGCCGCCGAATACCGGCGCCGCCACGACGCGATCTGGCCCGAGCTGGCCGACCTGCTGCGCGAGTCCGGCGTGCGCGACTACAGCATCTTCCTCGACGAGTCCACGCACGTGCTGTTCGCCGTGCTGAAGCGCCCGCGCGGCCACACGATGGACGCGCTGCCGCAGCACCCGGTGATGCGCCGCTGGTGGGCGCACATGGGCGACATCATGCGCACCAACGCCGACGGCTCGCCGGTGGTCGAGCCGCTGCCCTGCCTGTTCCACCTCGATTGACCGGCCTCGTGACTCGCATGGACGGCGACCTGACGCTGGTGCTCGACATCGGCAAGAGCCACGCCAAGCTGCTGATGATCGACGCCGCGGGTGCGGTGGTCGAGCGGCACGGGCGCGACAACCGCAGCGTGATGTCGGCGCTCGGCTACCCGGCGCTGGACGTGGCCGGCCTGACGCGCTGGGTGGCCGGCACGCTGCGCGGGCTGGAGGCGACGCGCCGCTGCCGCCTGGCGATCGCCAGCACGCACGGCGCGGCGTTCGTGGCGCTGGGCGGCCGCGCCGCCTCCTACTCCGCCGCAACAGCCGCCGGCATCACCGCCAACGACGCCGACGCGGATGGCGATACCGATGCCGGCGCAGCCACTGCCAGCGTGACCGCCAACGGTCCCTCCGACGACCCTCGCCCCCCGGGCGGCGGCCACGCCCCGCTGCCCCTCGCCTGGGACCCGATCGACTACGAATTCGACGGCGTCGCGTCGACCCGCGCCGCCTACGCCGCCGACGTCGCCGCGCTCGGCGGCCAGGACGACTTCGACGCCACGCTCGCCCCCGACCTGCCCGCCGGCCTGAACGCCGCGCGCCAGCTCCACTGGCTGCAGCGCACCCATCCCGACGCCTGGGCGCGCACCGCCACGCTGCTGCCCTACCCGCAGTTCTGGGCCTGGTGGCTCTGCGGCGTGGCGGCGAGCGAGCTGTCGTCGCTCGGTTGCCACACGCAGCTCTGGCATCCGCATGCGCAGGATTACTCGGCGCTCGCGCGCCGCCAGGGCTGGGCCGAGCGCTTCGCGCCGCGCCGCGCCGCCTGGGATCGTCTCGGGCCGGTGACGCCCACGCGCGCCGCCGACACCGGCCTGCCGCCGGACTGCCAGGTCGTCTGCGGCGTGCACGACAGCAACGCCTGCCTCGCGCGCTACCTGCACGACGCCGCGGCGATGACGCTGGTGTCCACCGGCACCTGGGTCGTCGCGATGGCGCCGGGTGCCGCCACCGGCACGCTGGACCCGGCGCGCGACCTGCTCGGCAACGTTTCGGTGCGCGGCGAGGTGGTGCCGACCGGCCGCTTCATGGGCGGGCGCGAACTCGCCGCGCTGTGTGCCGGCGCGTCACCGGCGCTCGCCCGCATCGACGTGCTGGATTCGCTGCTCGACCGCGGCGTGACGGCACTGCCGTCGTTCGCCGCCCAGGGCGGGCCGTTCGTCGGCTGCAGCGGCCAGGTGTTGCGGCAGGGTCGCCCGATCGACCCGGCGACGGCGCTGCCCCCGGCCGAGCGCGCCAGCCTCGCCGCCTGGTACGCCGCCCAGGTCACCGCCTGGCTGCTCGACCGTCTCGGCGCCGCGATGCCGGTGGTGCTCGAAGGCCCGTTCGCCGACAACCCGGTGTTCGCACAGGCCCTCGCCGCGCTGCTGCCGCCCGGCGCGCTGCAGGTCAGCACCGACACGCTCGAAGGCACCGCGCGCGGGGCCTGGATGCTGGCGCGCTGGGAGGCGCTGGCGCCGGCGGCGCCTTCACTCCGGGCGGTGGCCGCGCCGGACACGGCGGACCGGCTGCGCGAACACCACGCTGCCTGGCGGCGCGCGGTGGACGGGGCGGCGGACCCGGCGGCCGAGGCTGCGGTCCGGCGCTGAGTTCGCGGCGGCGCCGAACGAGGACGTGCAGGACGGAGCGCCCGCTTCGGAGCGGCCGTGCTGCGCCAGCCGTCGCTGGGGCACCCTCGGCCTGCGGTCGGTCCCGCCGGGCGGGACGGAGCACTCCGCGCGCGAACGCTCTGGGGGTGAGCGGCCATGGCGGATGGCCTCTCACCCTCTCAGCCGCCCACCGGCATCCGCTGCAGCCGCAACCCGTTGAACACCACCAGCAGGCTGGCGCCCATGTCGGCGAACACCGCCATCCACATCGTGGCGCCGCCGAAGATCGCGAGGCCGAGGAACACCGCCTTGATGCCGATCGCGAGCGCCACGTTCTGCCACAGCACCGCATGCGTGCGGCGCGACAGGCGGATCGTGTCGGCGACGCGCCGCAGGTCGTCGCCCATGATCACCACGTCGGCGGCCTCCATCGCGATGTGCGTGCCGGCGCCGCCCATCGCGAAGCCGATGTCCGCCTGGGCCAGCGCGGGCGCGTCGTTGATGCCGTCGCCGGCCATCGCGACGACGCCGTGGTGCGCATGCAGCTCGCGGATCGCCGCCTGCTTGTCCCCCGGCAGCAGGCGCGCGCGGACCTCGGTGATGCCGACCTGCGCCGCGACCGACGCGGCCGTCGCCGCGTTGTCGCCGCTCAGCATCACCGGCTCCACGCCGAGCGCGCGCAGCGCCGCCACCGCGGCGGCGGACGTCGGCCGCACGGTGTCGGCCACCGCGAAGAACGCCAGCACCGCGCCGTCCGACGCGAGCAGCACCACGCTGCGGCCGGCGGCCTCGTGCGCGTCGAGCCGCGCCGCGAGCCCGGGCGGCAACGCAGCGCGTTCCTCGATCCAGCGGCGGTTGCCCAGCAGGCAGCCGGCACCGTCGACACGGGCCTGCACGCCGCGCCCGGGCACGGCGCTGAAGGCGTCGACCTCGACGGCAGCGGTGTCCAGCCCGTCGACGATGGCGCGCGACAGCGGATGGTCGGAGCGCAGCGCGAGGCTGCGCGCGAGCGCTGCCGCGCGGTCGCCAGCCGGGCTGCGGTCCACCGCATCGATCGACACCGCCTCGGCCGGCCCGCTCGACACCGCTCGCGCCTCCACCGTCTCGAACCACGCCGCGGACGCCACCTCGTGTGCCACCAGCCGCGGCCGGCCTTCGGTCAGCGTGCCGGTCTTGTCGATCGCCACCGCGCGCAGGCGCCGCGCCTGCTCCAGGAAGGCACCGCCCTTGATCAGGATGCCGCGGCGCGCGGCGGCGGTCAGCCCGCTGACGACGCTGACCGGCGTCGACAGCACCAGCGCACACGGGCAGGCGATCACCAGCAGCACCAGCGCCTGGTAGACGGCCTGCGTCCAGCCCCAGCCGGCAAGCGGCGGCGCGAGCAGCGCCAGCGCCAGCGCGAGCGCGAACACCGCCGGCGTGTAGACCGCCGCGAAGCGATCGACGAAGCGCTGCATCGGCGCGCGCGAACCCTGCGCCTGCTCGACGGCCTCGATGATCCGCGCCAGCGTGCTGTCGCCGGCGACGGCGGTGACGCGGAACTCCAGCGCGCCGGTCTGGTTGATCGTGCCGGCGTACACCGGGTCGCCGGCCGCCTTGTCGACCGGCAGGCTCTCGCCGGTGACCGAAGCCTCGTCGATCGCGCTTGTCCCGGCGGTCACCACGCCGTCCAGCGGCACCCGCTCGCCCGGCCGCAGGCGGGCGGTCGCGCCGACCGACACCGTGCGGGCGAGCACGCGGGTCCAGGTGCCGTCGTCGCCGCGCAGCTCCACGTCCTCCGGCGCCAGCGCCAGCAGGCCCTGGATCGCGCGCCGCGCGCGGTCGACCGAACCCGCCTCGATGCGCTCGGCCAGCGCGTACAGCGCCATCACCATCGCCGCCTCGGCCCATTGGCCGATCAGGAAGGCGCCGGTCACCGCGACGGTCATCAGCGCATTGATGTTCAGCCTGCCTGCCCGCAGCGCGCCCCAGCCCTTGCGGTAGGTGCCGGCGCCCGCCAGTGCGATCGCGACGGTGGCCAGCGCCATCGTCGCGACACGGCCCGCCGGCGCGGCGGCCGCCGCCCAGGCGAGGCCCTCGGCAGCGGCGGCCAGGCCGATCGCGGCGGCCAGGCGGAGCCGCTCGCGGCGGTCGACGCGGCCCGCGGCATCGGCCTGCGGGCCGGCGTGGTGGTCGTGGTCGTGGTCGTGGTCGCGGTCGTGGGCGTGTGCGTGTGCGTGTGCGTGGGCGTGTGCGTGGGCGTTGGCGTGGCCGCCGCCTTCCTGCGGATGGTGGATGGCGTGGGCGTGCGCTGCCCGGCCGGTCACCGGCGCGTCGGCGGAGACCGGTTGCGCGGCGAACCCGAGCCGCGCGATCGCCGCGGTGGCGGCGGCCACGGCAGCACCGTCGCCGGCCAGCACCAGCTCACGCCGCCCGAGGTCGAAACGCAGGCCGCGCAGCCCGGCGATCGGGTCCAGCGCGCGCCGGATCTCGGATTCCTCGGCGGCACAGTCCATCGCCGGGATGCGCAGGCGGGTGTCGCGGCGGTTGTCCCGGTCGTCGGCGCGGCGGGTGTCGCGGTGGGCGTCTTCCCGGTTGTCCCCGTCGTTGTCGCGGTGGTCCGAAGCGTCGCGACCGGGCACCGCCGGGGCCGCAGGCGCCGCCTGCGCGCCCGGGGAGTCTCCGCATCCGTGCCCGCAGCAATCCGAGGGTTGGCGCCCGCGGGCGGCCAGGGTGTCGCGTGTGTCCATGCCGGCATTGCAAACCCTGAAGCCGCTGTAGAGTCAAGCGCTCCCGGACGATGGAGCAAGGGCATGAAGATCGGCGAACTCGCGGCGGCGACCGGCACCCCGGTCGAGACGATCCGCTTCTACGAGCGCGAGGGGCTGCTGCCCGAGCCGGCGCGCACCGGGTCCAACTACCGCCGATACGACGCCGCGCAGGTGCCGCGCGTGGCCTTCATCCGGCGCTGCCGCTCGCTCGACATGGCGCTGGACGAGATCCGCGTGCTGCTGCGCTTCCGCGACCGGCCGGGCGAGGACTGCGGCGCCGTCGACGCGGTGCTCGACCAGCACATCGGCCATGTCGCCGAGCGGGTGCGCGAGCTGCAGGCGCTGGAGTCGCAGTTGCGCGAGCTGCGCGCCCGGTGCAGCGCGGCCGGCTCGGGCAGCGAGTGCGGCATCCTCGAAACGCTGGACCGCGACCTGCCGCCCGGCGCGCCGGCGACGCCCGATGGCGCGGTGCCGGCGCACGCCCACGTCGGTCCGGTCCACGGCCGGCCGGGGCGTGCCGCCAAGGCTTGACCTGCATCAATCCTCGTTCGACGAGCCCGCCGGCGGCCCGATCCGCTGCCACCATCGCCGGATGGACAGCCCCTTTCCCGTCGACCGCGCGCCGGCATTCGGCCTGCTGCTGGCGCTGGGCATCGGGCTGCTGGTCGGGCTCGACCGCGAACGCCGCAAGCGCCAGGGCGCGGACCGCAGCGCCGCCGGCATCCGCAGCTTCGCGCTGGTGTCGGTGGCCGGCGCGCTGGCACGCGTGCTGGCGGACCCGTGGCTGGTGGCGGCCGGTGCCGCGCTGGTGGCGGGGCTGGCGATCGTGTCGCACCTGAAGAGCCGTTCCGACGACCCCGGCATGACCACCGAGCTGGCGCTGTTCGTCACCTACCTGAACGGCGTGCTGGTGATCGTCGACCCGCCGCTGGGCGCGGCCTGCGGCGTGGCGCTGGCGGCGCTGCTGTACGCACGCAACCGGCTGCACCGTTTCGCGACCGAGGTGCTGAGCGAACAGGAACTGCACGACGGGCTGCTGCTGTGCGTCGCCGCGCTGATCGTGTTCCCGCTGGTGCCGGCCGGGCCGCAGGCGGCGCTGGGCGGCATCGACCTGCGCCCGCTGGCCGGCATCGTCGTGCTGATCTTGACGACGCAGGCGGCGAGCCACGTCGCGGTGCGCGTGCTCGGGCCGCGCTTCGGGCTGCCGCTGGCGGGCTTCCTGGCCGGCTTCGCGTCCAGCACGGCGGCCATCGCGACGCTCGGCCGGCAGGCGGCCGTCCGCCCGGCGGACGCGCGCGCGCTCGCCGTCGCCGCGGCCTGCTCGACCGCCGCCACCTGGGTGCTGGTGACGCCGATGGCGGCCGCGGTGTCGCCGGCGGCGGCGCAGTCGCTCGCGCGCATCGCCGGCAGCGGCCTGTGCGGCGCCGCGCTCGTCTGCGGCTGGCTGATCTTCGCCGGGCTGCGCGCCTCGCCCGGCGCTGCCAGTTCGGCGAGCAACGGGCATTCGCTGGCGCGCCGCGCGGCGATCCGCCTGCCCGAGGCGGCGGCGCTGGCGGTGATGCTGCTGCTCGTCACGCTCGGCGCCAGCGCGGTGCAGCGTGCCTTCGGCTCGGCCGGGCTGCTGGCCGGCGTGGCACTGGCGGGCATCGCAGACGGGCATGCGCCGGTGGCATCGCTGGCCTCGCTGCACGCCGCCGGGCGGCTGCCGGTGGCCGAACTGCAAATCGGCGTGCTGGTGGCGCTGAGCGCCAACTCGGCGTCGCGAGCGGTCGTCGCGCTGTCCGTGGGCGGGCGGCAGGTCGGCGCGACGGTCGGCGCGGCACTGGCCGGCGGGCTGGTCGCGGCCTGGTCGGCGTGGCGCTGGTGGGGGTGAGGTGGGCGGGGCGGGGCGATGGGTGCCGGTCGAGCGTCGGTCGAGGGTCGGTCGGGCGTCGGTCGAGGGTCGGTCGAGGGTCGGTCGAGCGTCAGTCGGGCGTCGGTCGGGCGTCGGTCGGGCCTAGGCCGAACCATGACCGGGCCGTTGCAGGCGCCTCTGCTGGGCCTTGGGTGGGCCGCGCGGTCGAGCGCCAGTCCGGCGGCGTGGCGGCGGCCGGACGCACGCCGCGGCGGGCAGCCATCTCCTCGCCCATCTCCCGGCGCACGGCCTCACCCGCGAGCGCTTCGGCCGCCGGATAGGCGCGGCCCTCCTCCGCCTCGATGTGGCCGGCGTACAGCGCGGCAAAGCGCGCCCAGCGCGGCCGCGCGGCGTCGAGGAACGCGACGGGCCCGCCGGGCGGCTCTTCGCCGGCCGCCACCGTCGCGAGATCCGCCCGCACCGCCTGCCACTGGCGCGACATCTCCAAGTGCTCGGCCTGCAACCGCTCGACCAGCGACGCCAGCGCCGGCTCGCCGCCGGCGCGCAGCAGCGGGAACAGGTTGCGCTCCTCGTCCTCGTGGTGCGCCGGGCCGGCGAGATCGAAGTAGCGCATCACGTCGGCGGCCGCGACACGCGCGTCGCCGTCGAAGCCATGCACCTGCGCATGCACGCCCAGCCGCTCCAGCAGCCCCAGCATGCGCGCCACCCGCTGATGGCAGGCCAGCAGCATCTCGAACGGTTCGTCGAACCCGGCCGCCGGCGCGGCATGCAGGCTCAGGCGCGAACTCACGGGGGCACCCTTCGGCGTGCGGCCTGTCCCGCCGAGCGGGAACTTTCGCCCTTGGGGCGGCCCGATGGGCTCACTGGAGCACCCTTCGGCCTGCGGCCTGTCCCGCCGAGCGGGAACTTTCGCCCTTGGGGCGGCCCGGCGGGCTCATGCGGGAGTTCTCCTTGGGTAGGGCTCGGCGGGCGTTCGCCGGCGTCTCGAACCGCTGGTCCGATGTCGCCATGTCTTCACGGCGACACACCGAACGACGATTTCAACAGGGTCGCCAGCACGTCCATTTGCTCGGCAAACTTTCGTGGGTTGACCTTCTGCAAACGACCCAGGTTCTGGAGTTTCCAGCGGATTCCCGGCAGCGCGTGCGCGTGAGGGACATTCAGAAGCGACCAATCGGGCTGGTTGGCCACCAGCGCCAGCAGGAAGCGACGCTCGTTCGCATCCAGTGCGCCCTGGAGTTCACTCATCATTCGTTCGCGGGTCTCGAGCAGTTCCTCCAAGGCGACCGGCCCCGTTGTCATGCCTCGGAACGTGCGTTCGTATTCTTGTGAAATGTCGCGCCGGACCGGAAACAGCACTTCGTGAACCGGCCGGTTGTGGCTCGCGAGGTAGACGACGAAGGCGCGGCGGATCTCCCGCGTGAGGCCTTCATGCGCGAACAGCTGCATCACGTCGAACAGGTCGCGCGGGTGCTGACGATCCATCGCCGCGACCAGCTTGCCACCGTACACGTCCTCCAGCGACACGATGGGGATCTCCAGGTCGGCCAGCAGCGCATCGCGGGCACCGGGCCGCAACGCTGCGCGTTGAACCGGGTTGACCGTGCCACGCATCACGAAGTTGACTTCGACCTTTACTTCGATCGGGCCGCGCCGCACCAGCAGCTTGGTCTCGGAGGCATCGGCCGCGGCCTGCACCCGCGTCTGGAAGCCACGCGCCGCGAGGCGCTCGGCCGACCGCTGCAACGCCTCGCCGATGCGGGCGAGGGCCCGGGCACGCGGCAGGCGATGGTCGGGGAAGACCAGGTCAAGATCGACCGACAGGCGCGGCATGTCGCGGATGAACAGGTTGATCGCGGTGCCGCCCTTGAGCGCGAACGTATCGTCGACGAAGACGAGCGGCGCGACCTGGGTGAGCAAGCGCGCCGTTTCGAGGTAGATCGGGTTCATGGCTTGAGTACCAGCCAGCCATCCGCGGATCGCGAGACCCATGCCCGGTCGCTGCCGGTGGACAATTGGGCGCGATCCAGCTTGGCCGCCCACGGCAGTGACAGTTCGCCACCGAGCTGGAGACACAGGCGCACGGTCTTGACACTGGTGCACTGTTGCAGCAGCTCGCGCAGCACCTCCGCACGCAGGCTGTACGTGCTCTCGGCCAACTCGCGCGCTTCCTGGAGGGGCTGCCGCACACCCACCTCGCTCAGCATTTCGAGCAGCGCCCGCTCCGGCGATGACACGGCGGGGGCGCCGCCGCGCTGTTCGAAGGGACCGGCGTGGAGCAGTGCATCGGGCTGCTCGTCGAACAGTCGCTTGCGGTGGTACTCGGCCGGGAAGCGTTCCGTGAACCAGTCGGGCAGCCGACCGGCGGCCCAGCCGTACAGGTGCAACTGCGGCTGCTGGCTCAGGTACTGACGCACGCCGTACCAGTCGAGTGCCGATTTGCCCCCGACATGCAGACCGTCGATCCGGCGTTGCAGCAGGACGAGGCTCGGGTGGAGCGTTGGCGTGTCGTTCGGGCGGCTGAAGACGCCCCTGGCCAGCCGGACCAGCCATCCAGCGCGGACGTAGTGGACCGCCAGATCCGCCGAGATGCCGAGCGCGGCGAGATCCTCCGACGTCAATGGCACGCCGGGCATCGCATGACGGTAGAGCTCGTTTAACTTGCTTCTATTTATCGTAGCCACACTACGATTTTGCATCATCTTTCAAGTGGTTGGCGCACTTGAATCAGGTTGATCCGAGGCGTGCACCGGCCCCAGAACAGGAGGCCGCAGCGCCTGCGGGCGCAGTACGGCCGGCTTCAATCGATCTCGCCGCGAGCGATGGCCAGCAGTTCCTTCTCGTCTGCCTCGGAACGGCGCCGGCCGGGCCCGGATGCGAGCCCCTGTTCGATGAGATCGCGAAGCCGCTTCCTGGCCTGCTCTTCCTGAGCCCGGCGGACCAGGTCGCGGATGTACTCGCTGGTGTTGCCGTAGTTGCCTGCGGCGACCCTGTTGTCGATGTATTCCCGCATCGACTCCGACAGGGCAAAGCTCATCGTCTGGCGGCTCATGGCGTGATCCTTTTCGGCTTGACAACGGTTGTCAACACCGACGGGCCTGCCGCGACCGCACCGCTGCGCCTGCCTCATCCCTGCCCATCCGCGCACCATTGCAGCGCAAGTCCTTGTCGCATCAGGACAAAATACGGGTTCACCACGGCCCATCCACAGGCTTGTCCACGAGATCGGTGGACAAGCGCGGGCGGTGGACAAGTCTGGCACCATCGCGCACGCCGGCACCCCCTGCCGGCCTGAGGCGGCACCCCATGGCCGACGCGTCGTTCGACGTCTTCCTGTCGCACAACAGCAAGGACAAGCCCGAGGTCGAGCGGCTCGCGCTGCGGCTGCGCGACAGCGGCCTGCGCCCCTGGCTCGACCGCTGGTGCCTGACGGCCGGCGGGCGCTGGCAGGACGAGCTGGCCGACGGCCTGCGCGCCTCGACGGCCTGCGCCGTCTTCGTCGGCGCGCACGGCCTGGGCGACTGGGTGCGCGAGGAACTCGGCTTCGCGCTCGACCGCGCGGCCAAGGACCGCGCGTTCCGCCTCTTCCTGGTGCTGCTGCCCGGCGTGCCGGAGCCCTTCGACGCGAGCGCGCTGCCGCCCTTCCTGAGCACGCGGACCTGGGTGGACCTGCGCGGCGGCACGCAGGACGATGCCGCGCTGAAGGCGATCGCGCGGGCCATCCACGGCCTGCCGTCCGGCGCGCCGGCGCCTGCCGTGCCCTCGCCGGACGACGTCTGCCCCTACAGCGGGCTGAAGAGCTTCGACGTGGGCGACGCGCCCTGGTTCTTCGGTCGCGATGCCGACATCCAGCGCCTGCTCGAGAAGCTGAAGGCCGCGCGGCTGCTGGCGGTGCTGGGCGCGTCGGGATCGGGCAAGTCGTCGCTGGTGCGCGCCGGGCTGGTGCCGGCGCTGCGGCGCGGCGCGCTGCCGGGCAGCGCCGACTGGGAAGTCCGCATCTTCATGCCCGGCGCGCGGCCGCTGACGGCGCTGGCGGCGCAGATGACGCAGCTCTTCCCCGGCACGCCGGTGCAGGACACGCTGGACCGCCTGGCCGCCGACGAACGCTGCCTGCACTTGGCCACCGCGGTCGGCCTGGCCGGCCGGCCCGAACTGCGGCGCGTGGTCTGGGTCGTCGACCAGTTCGAGGAGGTCTTCACGCTGTGCACCGACGCGGCCCAGCGCAGCCGCTTCATCGACAACCTGCTGTACGCCGCCGGCGTGCCCGGCGGCGCGGACGCGGTGGTGCTGACGATGCGCTCCGACTTCTACCCGCGCTGCGCCGCCCACCCGGAGCTGGCGGCGCGCATCGCGGCGCACCAGTCGCTGGTCGGCCCGCTCGATGCGTTGGGGCTGCGGCAGGCGATCGAGGAGCCGGCGCGGCGCGTCGGCCTGGAATTCGTGCCCGGCCTGGTCGAGACCCTGCTCGACGACGTGGCGCTGCAGCCCGGGGCGCTGCCGCTGCTGGAACACGCGCTGCTCGAACTGTGGGAACGGCGCAGCGGCGGCCTGCTGACGCGCGACGCGTACCAGGCCATCCACGGCGTCAAGGGCGCGATGGCGGTGCGTGCCGAGGCGATCTTCACCAGCTTCGCCCCGCCGCAGCCGGCCGCCGCGCGCCGCCTGCTGCTGCGGCTGACGCAGCCGGGCGACGGCACCGAGGACACCCGGCGCCGCGCGAGCTGGGCGGAGCTGGCCGGGCCGGGCGGCGATCGTGACCACGCGGGTGACTCCACCGGCGGCCCGGCCGGCGACGCAACCGGCAAC